>NZ_CEYLVT010000061.1:0-33975 GCF_982860115.1 Moorena sp. | reverse complement strand
TTCCCCTCCTGGGAGGGGTTAGGGGTGGGTCTAGCATGCCTATTGCCTATTGCCTGCTTTCGACAACTGCCGCCAAATTTAGTTAATCAACGGCAAACTCAGTGTATTGGCGCATGTTGGGGGAGTGGAAGCCCAGCACAATATCCTCAGCCGGAACACCCAGTTCAAGCAATTGGGTAGCAATGCCAATTTCGGTGCCATCATGCTGAATCCAGATTTTACCATTTTTGATATCTAAGTGGAGGCTACATCCGTGGGTGCGACGGTTATCTTTCCAGCCCGTGTGCAGCAACAGATAATGATCTCGTTCGGTGTCCAACACTGCTTGGGCTTCGATTTCCGGGAAGGTGGGCTTACGATTGGCTCGTTCTAGCAGTAATTCCTGAATCCACTGACGATATTGTTCTACAGATTCTTCTACAGCCATTGCCGAATAACCTCCTGAGTTTGCTCATAGATGAGTAAATTGATTTGAGTCTTATCAATTACTGATCGTACAAAGCGTCGCTGGAAAAAAGATTGGTAAATTGTTTCAGGAATGGCAAGGTAAAGATTACGTTGAGGATCAACTTCTTTTAGGGCAAATTGATAATTGATGCATTGCCCAAGGGCAGTATGAAAATCGGAGACAAGGGATCGGCTAATAAAGCTTTTGATTTCCACAGCAATCTTTTCTCCTGCTCGTTCCGCAGCGATTAGCTCTGCAGCAAGATCAATTTCAAAATCCACTTCCCCAACACTCAGTTGATAGGGATCGGCAGTAATTACCCAGTTCTCTTTTTCTAGGGCAGTTCTCACTGCATTGTGGAAACGATCCTTTGCCATGAGATTTTAAAAGAAACAGGAAGCTTTTCTGGTAAAATTATATGCTAGAGCGAGTGTATTGATCATTGCTTGGGCGATCGCATCGCCAAACCTTAGTCTCAAATAGTTCACCGGTCAAGTGGGATATCCTCATACAGGAGGCTAGATAATGGCATTTGAGTTATTTTCACGGGTGGCCCTGCGGGAAGATTTTCCCAAGCATAAGTTGCAGCAAGGGGATATTGCAACGATTGTTGATCACCATCCAGTACAAGACGGAGAGGATGGTTATAGTCTGGAAGTTTTCAATGGGATCGGGGAAACGATTGCCGTTTTAGTGGTTTCAGAGTCACAAATTGAGTCATTAATGAAAAATGAGGTTCTGCATATCCGAAGATTGGATGAAGCGGTTTGAACCTACAACCCATCAATCTGATCAACACTCAACCCCGTATATTGTGCAATATCCTTCAGGGGTAACGCTGCCGCCTTCATCTGTTTAGCAACGCCTGTCATAGAACACTTCACACCGCTGATTTTTTAGCTCCACCACTGTATGGCGGGTGCGCTCACCCCACCGCAAACTCGGTATACTGCCTCATGATGGGTGCCTGATAGGCCAACACAATATCCTGCTTTGGTACCCCTAGCTCAACTAACTGATCTGCGATCGCAATCTCCGACCCATCATGCTGTATCCAAATCTTGCTATCTTTAATATCGACATGTACAGAACACCCATAAATACGGGTGGTGTTATTTTTCCAACCCGTATGAACCATCTGGTAATGATCCCGTTCCGTATCAAAAATGAGCTGGGTTTCCATAGCCGGATTAGCAGACTTAATACTGGCGCGTTTTTTAAGCAAGTCCTGAATGTGCTGTCGATATACCTCTAGTTTATCCATTGATTAATCCTGGGTTGGGAAATGTCATAAACTACAATAGGAACCTGATTACGCTTGATCGACTTTTGTATGAAGGGATAACTGAAAAAAGCACTGTAAATAGTGTTAGGAACCGCAAGATGAAGTGTTCGATCAGGCTCCTCATCTTCTAAGGCAAGACGATAGTTAATAAACTGCCCAATTGCACCATGGAATTCTGAAATTCTTGAAGCTGATAGAAAGCTTTTAATTTCAATAGCTATTTTTTCATTATTGCGTTCAGCAGCAATCAGGCGTTCTGCTCCCAAATCAATGTAGAGATCGGTAAAACCCAGCTCAATGCGATAAGGATCGTGGGTAATGATCCAACCCTCATTGATTAGAGCATCCTTAACTAGATCATGGAATTTATCCTGAGCAGACATGGGGAAATAGGTACAGGTGTTAACCAACATCTGTTATATAGGTTAGCAAAAAGGGAATCAGCTTTTTTGATGGGTTAATTGGGTCAACTGCAGTAAAAAACGGTCTCGATAGGGTAAAAACCGCTATATCATTGATTAATTGTAACTTATAACCCCCCTATGTAACTCGAAATTCAGCTCTAATTTAGATGAACTAGTTAATTGTTTGCTATAACTAAAAAAAGTCTGTTCTCAGAGCTAATTTTTATAGTTAATATCAGCTAGATTAATAAACCTGATTTTTTGCTGAGTACCAGCTAAATTTAAGCTTAAAATCAACCAAAAATATTCTTATTAAATTTCAATTAGTTTCACTAGCTTTAGCTTGTAAAAACTATTGTATGATGATCATCAACAAGCAATTGATACTGCAATTGTTTGTTGGCCACTCTCTAGAAAGCTGATCGCCCTAGGCTGAAGGCTTACCTGTAAAGTTATAAACTTTTGTTAATTTCATCCCCAAACAAGCCATTTAAGATAACCAGAATCTCTAGATAATTTGATTACTATGTCTCAAGTTGAATTGCAACGGTCCCAACTCATGATAAGTACAAGAAGAAGCAGTCAATCTCATCCCCGAAAAGTCATGAAGGGTTTAAAGTTAGTTTCATTAACATTACTGGCAATGGTGATGGTACTGGTGGTACATGCTGAGCCTAGTTTTGCACAGGAATCCGCTAGTAGTGGAGGATTCAATCCCCAAGAACTATTGCGCAATGCTTTGCAGTGGATTGATAGTCTCGGACCCATCGGAGCGATCGCATTTATCGCAATCTATATCATTGCTGCCGTAGCATTTTTGCCTGGGTCTATCCTAACCCTAGGGGCTGGGGTAGTATTTGGTGTTGTCTTAGGCTCAATCTATGTGTTCATCGGAGCCACTATCGGAGCTACGGCTGCTTTTCTGGTTGGGCGTTATCTAGCTAGGGACTGGATTGCTCAAAAAATTGCTGGCAATGACAAGTTTAGTGCTATTGATGAAGCGGTAGGTCAGGAAGGATTCAAAATTGTGCTATTGACTCGACTCTCTCCTGTATTTCCCTTCAATCTCTTAAACTATGCCTATGGTCTAACTGGGGTTTCTCTAAAAGACTATGTCTTAGGCTCCATTGGCATGATTCCAGGAACAGTCATGTACGTTTACATCGGTTCTCTGGCTGGAGACCTGGCCATGATCGGTGGTGGTGACGCACCCACCAATCCCACTGTCCAGTGGGCAATTCGGATTATTGGTTTTATCGCCACTGTTGCGGTCACACTTTATGTGACTAATGTGGCTAAGAAAGCTTTAGACAAAAGCGTCTCCAAGGAGACAGTTTAAAAGGTTAAAGGTTAGGAAGTTGAAAGTTGAAGGTTAGGAAGTTGAAGGTTAGGAAGTTGAAGGTTGAATGTTAGGAAGTTGAAGGTTAAAGGTTAGGAAGTTGTTCGCGTAGCGTGGCCTATTGGCCAAGGTTAAAGGTTAGAAGGTTAAAGGTTATAGAGATCCGTGAATTTTTGTTCCCGACTCCCGACTCCCGACTCCCGATTCCCGATTCCCGACTCCCGACTCCCGATTCCCGATTCCCTACTCCCTGCTCCCTGCTCCCTGCTCCCTATTCCCTGCTCCCTAAAAAAATAATTTAATTTTGAACTATCAAAGGAGTTATTATAAATGTCAAGTTCTCAATACCAAAGAGTTATTGTTCCACCCATGGACGAGTATAACCAGAGGTTGGTTAACTACGTTCATCCAGGGGATTGGGTTAATCCAAAACCTGTTGATTGTTATGACCTAGTAGTTATTGGTGCTGGTACAGCTGGATTAGTTACCGCAGCAGGTGCAGCAGGTATCGGTGTTGGTTTGAAAGTGGCGTTGATTGAACGGCATTTGATGGGTGGGGATTGTTTAAATGTAGGTTGTGTCCCTTCCAAGTGTTTGATTCGGTCATCTCGGGTAGTGGCCGAAATGCGCAATGCCGGAGCCTTTGGGGTTAAAGTTCCAGATAATATTGAAGTAGACTTCCCTGCAGTGATGGAACGGATGCGTCGGCTACGGGCAGGGATTAGCCATCACGATTCTGCTAAACGCTTCAAAGATACCTATGGTATTGATATATTTTTAGGCAATGGTCGGTTTACCGGTGATGATACCATTGAAGTAAACGATACTACCCTCAAGTTTAAGAAAGCAGTAATTGCTACAGGAGCAAGAGCAGTAAGACCCCGAGTTGAGGGCATGGAAGAGGCGGGGTATCTCACCAATGAAACAGTATTTTCTCTGACAGAACGTCCCAATCGACTAGCTGTTATTGGTGGCGGTCCAATTGGGTGTGAATTAGCTCAGTCTTTCCGCCGTTTAGGTTGTGAAGTAGTGCTGTTCCATCGCGGTTCTCACATTTTAAATAAAGAAGATGCTGACGCCGCCGATATTGTTCAAAAAGTCTTTTTAAAAGAAGGTATCCGTTTAGTCCTGGGTGCCAAATTGAACCGGGTCGAGAAGACAGAGGCAGGTAAGACATTACACTTCAATAGCTGCACTGGTTTGGAAGAGTCGGTCACGGTAGATGAAATTTTGATCGGTGCTGGACGTGCGCCCAATGTGGAAGGGTTAAATTTGGAACTGGTCGGGGTAGAGTATGACCAGCGTAAAGGAGTGAAGGTGAATGATTACCTTGAGACTACCAATCCCAAAATTTATGCTGCTGGTGATATTTGCATGGACTGGAAGTTTACCCATGCAGCGGATTCAGCAGCACGGATTGTGATTAAGAATACTCTATTTTCTCCCTTTGGCTTCGGTAAATATAAATTGAGTAACTTAGTGATGCCTTGGGCAACTTATACTGATCCAGAAATTGCCCATGTCGGGATGTATGAACATGAAGCTCAAGCCAAAGGATTTAATGTTAATACGATTAAAATTCCGTTTAGTACTGTAGACCGAGCGATCGCAGATGGCGAAGAAGAGGGATTTGTTAAAATTCACCACAAGAAAGGCTCAGATCAAATCCTGGGAGCAACTATTGTGGCAACTCATGCCGGGGAAATGATTTCTGAGGTGACGACAGCAATTGTCCATAAGATTGGTTTGAGTAAGCTTTCCAGCGTAATTCATCCCTATCCCACTCAAGCAGAAGGAATTAAAAAAGCGGCAGATGCCTATCGCCGCACTCTCTTAACACCAAGAACTAAAACATTTTTAGAATTCCTGACCAAGCTTTCTTAGGGCAAGAGGGGCGTTGCTTAATCATTCCATGATTAAGCAACGGCGTTTTATCTGGAGATGATTGCCAGTAGGAAGCTAGGAAGCTAAATCTTGAGTAAATCAGGAAACAACCCTACCATCAGGCATAACCGTACCCCATACTTCTGCATCCTTCCACTCTACTTCAGCGAGATCCCCACCCTTGAAATTGGCAGCTCTCAAATCTGCTCCACTTAGGTTTGCTCCAGCAAGTTTCGCTCGACCTAGATTTGCCCTGTGAAGCTTGGCATCAGTCAAATTAGCTTTTTCCAATCCCGCACAACGCAACTTAGCCCCACTCAAATCAGCTCGGCTCAGGTTAGCCCCGCTTAAATCTGCTCGACTCAGATTCGCACCACTAAGGTTGATACCACTCAGATTAGCTTGAACTAGGTCGATAGCACAAAAATCTCGTTGCCCTGCTGCGTACTTTTCTTGGAGTTCTTTGCTATTCATGTCGCCTTACCCCGATTTTACTTTAGTTAAAGGTTTCTATTAAAGAGAGTAATAATATCGCCCAATGTGACAAACTCAAGCAATATTTTTTAAGCACCTACACAGAATTAATTTCCTACTGCCAATCTCTGTAACCCTTACCCTGCAAAGCTTTGAATTTTGTAAAATGTGTAATTAATTTTGTGTACCTGCTTAGATGCTAATAAACGCAAAAAAGTGCCTGTGTAATAACAAATACATCCACAGTCATCTTTGTAATTTAAGTACAATTACTAGTTATTTAGAGGGTGCATATCAATGCCTAAAATTAAGCAAAAATTCTAATAAAATCACCACACTTATCACACTTTATACACTTTCCACACTTTCCATATTACCCACACTTATCACACTCCTTATATTTACTACACTCCTCACATTTACCACACTTCTCTTTTATAAATATGGGATGCTCCCTATCTAGAATTTTCTTTTGCTCACCAATCCCGTTTATAAATAAAGTTGGCGGAGTTTCTTGAGTGCTCGGCACTTTTTTTGCCGAATAGTTTCTTCCGTATACCGACCATAGCCGTTATCCTCTAAATGACTCGAAATTTCAGCATAGGAAAGCTTTTTAAAATAGAATAACTCCAAAATTTCTGAATCTTCATCAGGAAGTTGTCTGATCTTCTCCCGCAGTTCCAAGTTCTTTATATACTGCATAGGGTGAGGATGACGGTAAGAGACCGCATTACTCTGCTCAGTAGAGAGTAAACTTTCCCACATTTCGGAACTAATGTCTAAAAACCTATTATGATCACGGAACAGTGCCCTTACGTAATTAAAGGCAACTGTTCGCAACCAAGCCCTTGGATTAATAATTGGCTCTCTTAAGTCACCCTTAATTAGAAACAGTAACAGTTCCCCATCAACGTTTAAATGCGACTCTATTCTCCCGGATTCGATTAGTGTTTGGACAAGTAAAAAGACATCATTTATAATGTCTTCATGGGTATAGTTGCTATTAAGATTAAATTGGCACAGCCAACCTCTTATTTTAATAGATAGTGAATTTAACAGATTGGCAATTTCTTCCTGAGGTTGCGGTTTTTTCATTTAAGTTGTTCTCCTGGTAATGCAAACTGGTGCCATGGTTGATAGGGCAGACTAGAAAAATAGTTTCTGCTCTGCCCAATAACAAAAAGCTAGACTCAATTGCGATCAGCAAGCGCCAAGCCAATCATTTTCGCCTATCAACTAAATCAGGACAAGATGTATCCGGTTCACAATTTTCTAAGGGTTCACAGGATATAAGTCTTTGTTTGAAGAACCGAACATGTACAGTAACCAGTCTCTCTTGGGACTCGTTAGCAAGCTGGTGAGTCTGATGAAACCCAACGCAGACTAACTCACCTTCTGTGAACTTTTTCTCGTCCTTTGTTCGGTAGCCCTGCTTTCCTTGTAAGTGCTCCACTCGATCATAAAAGCGGTGGGTAAGGGTTCCTTTGTAGACACGGATTATGCTAATTTCCTCTCCGTGGGTATGTATTTGTGAAAACTGACCCGGCTCCCAAGAAATAACAAAAATACCACCAAAAGGGGTCATACAAACTAATTGGCGATGGTAGTCACTCTCTTTAAAACTAATAGATTGCTCGATTAGCTTTTGACTCAAATTAAGGTTCGCCGCAAGCTTTTTGAACCTCTCCATACTCATGTCTTGAGGTGCTATGGCATTTACCTGATAGATAAACTCTTCTAGGGAAAGGAGACCAGAGCAACCTGAAGAGGGACAAGACTGCAAGGACTGGCTGATCAGCTGATCTACCCTGTCAATGCACTGGTCAAACTGCAGATCTAATACTGCCAGCTCAAACATTTGTGCCATTCTCTCACCATCTTCTTGCGTAAGCTCTTTTTGAGTCGCTAGCTGGTAATACTCTTGAACCAACTCAACAAGCTCTGGCTGTTCCGGAAGATTATCTGGCTCAGAGACTTCTCGGACTATTGTTTTGAGTTGTTCTTGAGAATCTTCTAATATTTCACCTTGACTAAACATAGTGACAAACTTATACGTATTTAACAGGCGTTCCTTGATCTACTTTTCAAAAGCGCTTGCTCTTGGAAAGCTTGGTGTCTATAAATAAGAGACCACAGGAAGCGAAACGTGACGCAGAGTTTTGTAAAGATTCTTGAAGGGTTATCCCCCTCAGGTGCTGGCTAAAAACAAATACCACCCCTCACCACCCATTCGATGGCTCCCTACCATAACGATAACTGCACCTGTTCATAGCTAGCCACTCATATTTATCCAAAGATTCAGCAATGCCGAAAAAGGCAAAAGGCAATAGCAAAGAGGGTTTTAAGCGATGCAGTCCCTACTCCCTACTCCCTACTCCCTTTGCAATAGATAGTATGAAAAAAAATACCATGGCCGTTGGCCACGCTACACGAACAGAGGAAAACTATGGCAACAGGGATGCTCGTTAACGGACAATGGACTAACGAAGCCTATCAGCAAGACCCCCAAGGGCGATTCATGCGTAATCCTACGAAGTTTCGTAATTGGATTCGTGCTGATGGCTCCACAGACTATAAACCAGCCTCTGGACGCTACCATCTCTATGTTTCCTATGCTTGTCCCTGGGCGCACCGCACTCTGATTATGCGAGCCTTAAAGGGATTGGAGGAAGCGATTACCTTGTCCATTGTTGACCCATTGATGGATAAAGATGGATGGGAATTTTCCGATGGGCCTGGTTGTATCCCTGATACAGTCAATGGTGCTCGCTATCTGCGGGAAGTTTATATCAAAGCTGACCCTAACTGTACCGGACGGGTGACAGTTCCAGTACTTTGGGATAAAGAAACTGGCACGATTGTTAATAATGAATCCCGTGAAATTATTCGGATGTTTGACCTAGAGTTCGACGGGATTGCTCAGTCGGATATCAGCTTTTATCCAGATAATTTACGGGAAGAGATTGATAAAACCATTGATGCCATTTACCAACCTATTAATAATGGTGTGTATCGAGCCGGATTCGCTACCACTCAGCAAGCCTATGAAGAAGGAGTAACTGACTTGTTTGATGCCCTTGACTATTGGGAAGGGGTGTTAGGTAAACAACGTTATCTCTGTGGCGATCGCATTACAGAAGCCGATTGGTGTATGTTTACCACTCTGCTACGCTTTGACTCAGTTTACTATTTCCATTTCAAATGTAATTGGCAACGAATTCTCGATTATCCCAATTTGTGGAATTATCTCAAAGACCTTTATCATCAGCCAGGGGTAGAAGAAATTTGTAATATTGACCATATTAAGGATCATTATTATAAGAGTCATCCGTTTATTAATCCCTCTGGGATTGTACCAAAAGGACCACAAATAAATTTTAGTGATTAAGGCGATCAGTTATTAGCTTAAGCGCTACGCGCACGCTACGCGAACAGCTATCAGCTTAAGCGCTACGCGCACGCTACGCGAACAGCTACCAGCTATCAGTTATCAGTTATCAGCAATCAGCTTAAGCGCTACGCGCACGCTACGCGAACAGCTATCAGCTTTGGGCCTGTGGCCAATCTACACCGAACAGCTTTTGAATAAAATAAGCTGACCACTGACCGCTGACCGCTGACGGCTGACCGCTGACCGCTGATAGCTTACCTGTCAAGTTATTCTTGATTCAAGAAAGGAGACTTAGATTTGATTTTAAATACGGAATCTGAAAACTCACCAATGGAATCAGGAACAGATACAATTTCCGGTTCGGTGCGTTTTCCAAACATCAACGTTGCCTTACTAGTAGAGGGAGAGAAAAGAATCTGTGTGATTTTGCTATAATCCCACCGTTTCTGATCATAGAGAGCAAGAACTTTCGTAAGATTCTCTAAGGTCATCTCCTCCTTATTCTCGAACATAAACTCAACAGGACGATTAAAGACTTTGTCCAAAAAATTGCCGTAAAACTCATCAATATAGAGGTTTCGAGTTTGTGTCATCATCAGTACCTTACGCAATTCCTGATTTAACTCATAGGCTCCGTCTTTGGTGCAAATCACCTGCTCATTGATAGCAACGGATTTCTGAGATCCATTTTTGCGACAAGGATTATTGTTAGAAGACTGTACCACTCGTCCAGAGTTGAGGTCGTCCCCAAGTTGATCAAACTCATCAACCACTCCCCGTGTGCCTTGAATTATACGCCTGCCTTCACGAATGGTGTTCGTTACCTCTTGAACATCTCGACGGATTTGGCGGAGCTCATCGAATAATCCAGCAATCTCGAAGGTGCGAACATTGCTATTGTCATGCTTCCCAGGTACTATTCCGGCTGTTGCGGGAAGCATTTGCCACATCACGGACGCTGACAACAGGTAAGCTGAACCTTGGAAAATGAATTTGTGAACCATGACTATGGAATCCTGACTTAAAGTGGTCCACTATCTTTTTCTTTTGGCAAAATGAAAATCCGGAAACTTATCGACAATTTTTCCGGATCTGGTCAGCTTACCCTTGTATTAAGCTGGTCTTCATTGAAATTCTATTGTTCTGACAGCAAGGGAGCAGGGGAGCAGGGGAGCAGGGGAGCAGGGGAGCAGGGGAGCAGGGGAGCAGGGGAGCAGGGGAGATGGGGGAGATTTTGATGAAGGGTAATTATTCGGTTGCACCATTTCCTGATCAGCTACGATATAGAGTTTTTCATAGCTATGAGGTACACAGAATTTTTTCCCACTTCCCTAATCCCTAAACCCTAAACCCTACACCCTACACCCTACACCCTACACCCTACACCCTACACCCTACACCCTACTCCCTATTCCCTATCTCCTCAATTTCCCGTCGATAGCGGGGACGTGCTGGAATTCCCCAGCATACTTGCTGCTCTGGGATATTACTAAACACAGTGCTGCGAACACCAATGACCGCATTGGCTCCAATTTGGACACCGGGCGCAATGAAGCAATCGGCGGCAATCCAAACTCCGTTACCAACACTAATCTCAGATGTGATTAAACCAAAAGCTGGGTCTTTCATATCGTGGCTACCAGTACAGAGGTAACATTTTTGAGAAATAACGCAATGACTACCAATGCGAATCCTATCCAAGCTGTAGAAAACCACATCATCCCCAATCCAACTGTACTCACCAACTTCTACTTTCCAGGGGTAAGTAAAACGAGCCGTGGGTCGAATGATGACATTAGTACCAATCTTGGCTCCAAATAGTTGTAGCAGCCATCGCCGGAAGCCATTCAAGTTATGAGGACTTAAGGGAAATGCGATCGCTTGCACCAACCACCAGAGTAAGATGAACCAGCCCGGACGTCCTCGGTCAAACCAAGATTGGTCGTACTGGCGTAAATCCACTAAGGGTTCTAAATCTAACGCTGGTAGTTTACTTAAGTCATTAGTCATAATTTAGACTCAGGTATTTGGAGAGACAACTGATGGCTTTGGCGTTACTGGTGTCTGTACTGGTTCAGTTTTTTCTACATTTAGCTTACCGCTAAACTTTTGTAACTCATAGAGTTTGACACCAATTTGATATTCATACTGACTCAACAGGCGTCCATAAATGTACCCAGCTTTTCCATCTAAAAAGCCCAGCTGGATAAAGTAAAACAAAATAAACCGCAGTAATGGTTTAAACGGTAGTCGAACCCAGATTTTTTTCAGAAACCGCTTACGCTGCACGGCGTCTCCAAATAGATTTCCCCCGATGGTGCCAGAGTCATCTTTACCGGTTAGTAGATTCAGATAGACACGAGCTTCCCAATTGGAGTAGCGATTGTGCCGTTCTAGCCAATGGTAAATGTCCTTAAAGTCAATGTGTAGCATATCATTTTCAAGATAGCCAGCCTTGCCGTGTAGGACAACATGTTCATGGACTTCGTTGTCTCCAGTATTGGGAATTCCTTCGGTTTTCAGGTTTTCGTAGCGACCTTTTTCGTGCTTAAACAACCGTAGATTCCAGTCTGGATATTTGCCACCAAAGCGAATCCATTGTCCTAGGAAGAATACTCTACGATTGATATAGTAGCCATTATAATCAGGATTTTCGATTGCCACAGCAATCTCATCCCAAAGTTCTGGAGTAATGCGTTCGTCACAATCAACAATTAATACCCATTCATTACGGAATTCAATATTTTCTAAGCTCCAATTTTTCTTTTTGGGCCAAAACCCATCAAAATAGAATTGAACTATGTTGGCACCGTATTCTTTGACAATTTCAATGGAGCGATCGCTGCTTTGGGAATCGACAACAAACACTTCATCGGCTCTATTAACACTCTCAAGACAAGCTGGTAAATTAGCCTCTTCATTTTTGGCTGGAATTAGAACTGAAACCGGAAGTTTAGTGTTAGGGGATTTCATAATTAAACACCTGCAATTGTGGACGTTTTATGAAAAGTCTATTGGCCAAGAATAACTAACAGCAAACCTTAACTAAAATTAAGGCTTATCAGTCAACAGTTAACAGTCAAGAATCAACCAAAATTATCTGTGCTATAGCAAAGGGAACAGGGAACAGCGGATCTGGGAACAGCGGATCTGGGAACAGGGAACAGCGGATCTGGGAACAGGGAGTAGGGAATATCGCATCAAAATTCTCTCAATTCCTACACGGATTGCTATATAATATAAGATAACCTCTTATCCAGTCTGATTAATGACTGGAGTGGTTTTGGGATAGAGAGGAGTTGCTCCTTTGTAGCATTCCTTTGATTACTGCACTCAGATAACCGATTTGACCATAGGCATAAACCAAATTATCAAAGCGCAAAGCTGGATTGCGGAAGTGCTTCAAGGATTTGTAGATTCCTCGCATCATTCGTTCACCTCCCCGTAAAAATTGGGCAGTACCAGCACGACCAACCAATTGTTCACGGTAACACTCGCTAATACCTTGCCACCAACCACGATTCAAAAACCAACGTTTATTGATTCGTTCTGGGGCAACATTGTGAGCTACTAGAGCATCAGGCAGATAAGCAACCTGCCAACCATCCTGGAGAGCTAATTCTGTCATATGTAATTCTTCATTAGATAACAGATTTTTCCCCACACGACCTAAATTGACATCAAAACCACCGATTTTATCCAGGAAAGTCCGCCTGATCGAGTAATTTAAACCTCTGGGAGTCAAACCAGGATTTTGGATCTCAATTAGGGTTTCCCCTAGGTCATAAGCTCCCAAATTTCCGGCTAGGTCTGGTGACAACCAGGAGGGAGAGGTAATGCCATCTGGCCACAATAGGGTTACTTTACCACCAGCAATTGCGAGTTTCTCGTTACTTTGATAAGCTTCGTAAATTGTCTTAAGCCAACGGGGACTGGCAACCGCATCATCATCCAGATAAGCTAAAATAGCAGCAGAGGCAGTGGCAGCCCCGGTGTTACGAGCTACGGATAAACCAAGTACGGGTTCATAAACATAGTTTAGTCGAGAGTTGTCCAAGCGTTGGTCAACTATGTTACGGGTGCGATCGCTTGAGGCATTATCGACCACAATTACTTCATAATCGGCAAAATCCTGCTCTAGCAAGCTATCAATGGCTGCACCCAAATATTCTTCACGATTGTGGGTGCAGATTATGGCAGAAATTAGAGGCTCTGACATAGGGAACCTGATCAAGGAAGCTTCATTCTTAGTATTCCCTACTCAACCAGGATTGTTCAACCTTCTTGATTACTAGTATTAACCCATATACCCTGAATAAGTCATCAATCAGTGGCACAGAAAAATTACACTGAAGTCAGTAGTTCTCGCTTCTTTACAAAGATTTCCATAGTTCGCTTCACTTTTGTCATCAGCATCTTTCAGAATTATTAATTGGATTGACTGAAACTTTTATTGGTTATGGCAGTTACTATCAAGCAGTTGAATCAATGGAAACAACAGGAGCGCCAGATTGTGGTGCTGACCGCTGCGGATTATGCGATCGCTCAGCTGTTGGATGAAGCGGGAGTAGACATAATCATGGTCGGGGATTCTTTAGCAATGGTTACCCTGGGTTACTCCACAACGCTGCCAGTGACCCTTGAGGACATGATTCACCATGCCAAAGCGGTGTGTCGGGGTGTTAAACGGGCATTAGTGGTTTGTGATTTGCCGTTTTTGAGTTATCAGGAAAGTCCTCAGCAGGCAATCCACTCTGCCGGTAGAGTGTTAAAGGAAACTGGGGCAGTGGCAGTGAAGTTGGAGGGAGGATATCCTGCCATGGCTGAAACGGTGGGGAGGCTTACCGCTGTGGGAATTCCGGTGATGGGTCATGTAGGTTTAACACCCCAGTCTATTCATCTGGTGGGTTTACGGCAACAAGGAAAAACAGCGGAAACTGGGGAGCGGATTTTGCAGAATGCGATCGCATTGGAGCAAGCTGGTGCCTTTGCTATCGTTTTAGAACATATTCCACCGGATTTAGCAATGTCAATTACACAAAAATTAACTATTCCCACCATTGGCATTGGAGCTGGACCCCACTGTGATGGGCAGGTGTTAGTGACAGCAGATTTACTAGGGCTTTCCGAGCGCCAGCCACCCTTTGCTAAGTCTTATGGGAATTTGCGCCAGGTAATTACCCAAGCCGTGCAGGAGTTTAGTACAGAGGTTCGTTCTGGAAAATTTCCATTAGACCCATAATCAAGATACCATTGAAGTAAAAGCTTCACAATGAAAATAGATAGAAGATTTTTTATCGGCTGGATCAGTGCGATCGCTTATGGAATTTTTTCCAAGGTTAATGCTCAACCCTATAATCCAGCAGCTAGAGGAAAAATTGTTATCAATCAAATAGGTTATTACCCAACTGGACCTAAGTTGGCGTTCTTAATCAATTCCCCAAATTCAGAAAACAAGCAGGTTGAACTTGTTGATTTAATCACTCACAAAACGGTTTTTGTGACCAACCTGGGAAACTCTGTAAACGATAAAGCCAGTAATGATAAAATCAGAGTTATTGATTTTACTAAATTCGATAAATCAGGTAGCTATTACCTGAAATACGGCTATAGTCAGTCTTATCCGTTTGGTATTGGTAAAGAAATTTATAAGGATACCTTTACAAAGCTACTCCGGTCCTACTATTTGCAACGGTGCGGTGTTGCTGTAAATGATTCAGTATCTGGAGTAAAACATCCCCCCTGCCATCTCAAAGATGGGATTATTGCCCACAACGATGAGTTTCATAAAGCTGGTGACTTCATATCTGCCCAAGGTGGCTGGCATGATGCTGGGGATTTTGGTAAATATGTTGCCCCAATGACAGTCACCATCGGACGGTTGTTAAGCTTGTACGAGCAATATCCTAAATTATTTACGGACAAGCAATTAACCATACCAGAAAGCGGAAATGGTAGACCTGACCTACTCGATGAGGTCAAAGTAGGATTAGATTGGCTGCTGAAGATGCAGCGGCAGGATGGTGCTGTCTACCGCAAGCTGTCAGGAAAAAATTGGCCAGGGGAAATTCTACCCAATCAAGATACTCAAGCACGGTACATTTTTGGGATTTCGACACCTGAGACTGGCAAGTTTGCAGCAGTAATGGCAATGGCTGCTAGAATTTATACTCCCTTTGACAAGCAACTGGCTCAAACCTACTTACAAGCGGCTCAGAAAGCTTGGGGGTTTCTCCAAAAACAGCGGTCTATGAAGGTGGATTGGCAAGAAGGAGATGACACCGGTTCAGGTAAGTATCTTTTTGGAGAGTGGGATCAGCAAGAATCCTTAAAAACAGATCAAGATGACCGCTTCTGGGCAGCCGTAGAACTGTTTATTACTACAGGGGAGACTAGCTACGAGAAATACTTAGCTAAAACTATCACGGACTTCGACTATAGTGATTTTGGTTGGAAAGATCCCTCTTCTCTAGCAATGGTTAACTATTTGGTGCAGAAACAAAGGAAGAGGTCAGACAAACTGAAATTAGAAATCACAGCTAGGCTGATGCGAAGGGCGGATACTCTGATGGAAAAGATTAACCGTAGTGGCTACCGTTTAGCTATTGATAAATTCCATTGGGCATCTAATCACAAGGTAGCTGAAGAAGGAATTACTCTACTCTATGCCTACCGCATCACTAATAACCAAGCCTACTACAGGGCAGCTGTTGAGCAGTTAGATTATTTGCTGGGGCGCAATCATTTTAATCTTTGCTTTATTACCCGTGTTGGTAGCAACTCCGTGCGTAATGTTCATCACCGGATTTCCCGAGCTAAAAAAATTGTTATCCCTGGTCTGATGGTAGGGGGTCCTAATACTGATGCCCAGGATGAGATTGCCCCTAAAGGCTTGGGAATGTTGAGTTATGTGGATGATGAGCGGTCTTGGGCTACTAATGAATATGCTATTGATTACAATGCTTCGGTGATTGCCTTGATGGGGATGGTTATAGCAGAGACTTAATTATTGATCACATGATGTTCCTGGCCAGTCCAAAACCAGCCAGGAACTCTGGTCAAATCAAAAGATTATTTAGCGGCTTCCTCGCGTTCTTTCACTTCCTTAATTACCTCTTCTGCCACATTATTGGGGCAAGGGGCGTAGTGGGAGAACTCCATAGAGAACTGACCACGACCAGATGTCATAGTACGCAGGTCACCAATATAGCCAAACATCTCACTCAAAGGCGCATCTGCCTTAATGCGAGCACCAGTAAGAGTTTTCTCCTGAGACTTAATCATCCCACGGCGGCGATTGAGGTCACCAATTACATCCCCCATGTAATCTTCTGGGGTGAAGACATCCACTTTCATAATTGGCTCTAACAATTGAGGTGAAGCCTTGCCAAAAGATTGCCGATAAGCAGCCCTGGCCGCAATTTCAAAGGCTATAGCCGATGAGTCTACGGGGTGGTAGGCACCATCGGTCAAGGTAACCTTGAAGTCTACACAAGGGAATCCAGCCAACAGACCCTTTTGAATACTGCTCTCAAAGCCCTTTTGCACAGCAGGCCAAAATTCTCTGGGGACATTACCACCAGTGACCTTGGACTCAAACTGGAAGCCAGTACCGGTTTCACCAGGTTCAATAATGTAATCGATTTTACCATATTGACCAGAACCACCAGACTGCTTCTTGTGGGTATAGCTGTCTTCGATGCGCTTGGTAATGGATTCACGGTATGCCACCTGGGGCTTACCTACCTCCACCTCAACGCCATGAGTCCGTTTCAGGATATCAACCTTAATGTCTAGGTGCAGCTCACCCATGCCCTTAATGATCGTTTCGCCACTTTCCTGGTCAGTTTCAACGTGGAAAGATGGGTCTTCCTGAACCATCTTGCTCAGGGCAATGCCCATTTTCTCAGAGGAACCTTTTTTCTTTGGTGCGATCGCAATGGAAATCACGGGGTCTGGGAAGACCATCGGCTCAAGAGTAGCCGGATTTTTCGGATCACAGAGGGTATGCCCAGTCTGGACATTTTTCATCCCAACGATGGCAACAATATCACCTGCCTGGGCAGAATTAATTTCTTCCCTGGAATCCGCATGCATCTCTACCAAACGACCAATACGCTCAGTTTTACCGGTGAAGGTATTAAGTACTGTGTCACCCTTGGATAAGGTTCCTGAGTAAATACGGGTAAAGGTCAGAGCACCAAAGCGGTCATCCATGATCTTAAATGCCAAGGCACGCAAAGGTTTTTCTGGGTCAACATAGGCCAGTGTACCGGTTTCGTTACCTTCTAGATCGATTTCTGGCTGGGGTTTGACTTCAGTGGGATTCGGCAGGTAGTCAACTACAGCATCAAGTACCAACTGCACCCCCTTATTCTTGAAGGATGAACCGCAGTAGGTAGGGAAGAAAGCCAGATCACGAGTTCCCTTGCGAATGCAACGCTTAAGGCTTTCGATATCTGGTTCTTCCCCTTCTAGATACTGTTCCATCACCTCGTCATCCTGCTCCACAGCCAATTCAATTAACTGCTCGCGGTAGGTTTCTACATCATCAACCATGTCGGCGGGAACATCTTGAAGCTCATAGTTCATGGGATCTCCAGAGTCATCCCATACCCATGCCTTACGGGTTAGCAAATCCACTACACCCACAAAATCGTTCTCAGTTCCGATCGGCAGTACCATTACCATAGGCTTAGCACCAAGGACATCTTCTACCTGCTTAACAACTCGGTAGAAATCAGCCCCGAGACGGTCAAGTTTGTTTACGTAGATAATCCGAGCAACTTTTGAGTCGTTGGCGTAGCGCCAGTTAGTTTCTGACTGGGGTTCTACACCACCTGAGCCACAGAAAACACCAACGCCACCGTCGAGAACCTTCAGAGAACGATAAACCTCAATGGTAAAGTCTACGTGACCTGGGGTATCAATAATGTTGAGTTGGTGGTCTTTCCAGAAACAACTGGTGGCGGCAGACTGAATAGTAATACCGCGCTCTTGTTCCTGTTCCATAAAGTCCGTTGTAGCTGCACCTTCGTGAACCTCACCAATTTTGTGGATTTTCCCGGTAAGTTTTAGTATCCTCTCTGTTGTAGTTGTCTTGCCTGCATCAACGTGAGCAAAGATACCGATATTTCGATAACTAGTGAGGTCTTTCATAGTTACTCCTTTATTTACTCCTTAATAAAATTTAAACAAAATCTATGCATATTAACAACAGTATGCCCTGATGGGGTATCATTGTTGTCCTGATGGACAAGCAAGAGGAAATATCAATCAGAGAATAACCAGCCCTCGCCATCATTGCCTGCTTAAAAAAAATCGTAAGTATTCAGCTATCAGCTATCAGCTATCAGCTATCAGCTATCAGCTATCAGCTTATGGGCTACAGATGGTACTACTTGATGTGCTTATGGGCCAAGGGCAAGCTACACCGAACAGCTTTTGAAGACAACAGGTAAGCATTGGTTTAATATCAGTGAAGTCACAGCGGTTGTGGCCTGTGCCACAAAGCTGACGGCTGATAGCTGAGGGCTGAACGCGCACGGGTGGGCGTAGCGCATATGCTTACAAAATGCGATCGCTATTTTTACTCTTGTTCTGTCACCTAATAGCCCTTATTTGTAAGAAAAAAACTCAATTTGAGGGACCAATGGATCTTGAACAACACCCACACCAACAAACCCCCACCGTTCAAGCACATTCTTCAACTGACTCCCTGAAACCGACTCTACAGAAAATTCGTCAGCTAAATCAGCACCGTGGGTATTGAGATAACTCAGGGCATCAAAGTGTTCGCGAAACATCAACAGATACCCAGCTCCAGCCTCTGGGCTACCAGCTTTCGGTTGGGCAACTAGATAACGACCATTCCTTCTAGAAAGAATCAGATAATGAATTTGGGTGAACATTTTGAAAATAGTCTTGAGTCACGTCTTTACAGCAAGACAGAAGGCAGAAGGCAGAAGGCAGAAGGCAGGATGGACAATAGTTTCAGTTTTTTTTACTGATTTAATAAAAGGTTTTATTCGATTTTGGTTTTATACAAAAATTGACGTCGAGAGCGAACTTCTGAAAAGGAAAAAGCGAGTTAATCCTTCCCACTTCACACTTCATCCTTCATGCTTCACACTTTATTAGCCATTAACTATTTTAAATCTTCTAGACGTATTCGAGGATCAACCACTTTCAGGAGCAAGTCTGCTAACAAATTCCCCAAAATCAGCATGGTAGCCCCCATCATCAAGCTTCCCATTACCAGATAGAGGTCTTGAGCAGTTACCGCCTGTAAAATCAAACGACCTAAACCTGGCCAGTTGAAGAAAATTTCAGCAATAAATGAGCCACTGAGTAGAGACGCAAACTCAAAGCCAAGGATGGTAATCAGAGGATTAATAGCATTGCGCAAGGCATGGACATAGATAACTCGATTTTCTGGTAGTCCCTTAGCACGAGCGGTCTGAATATAGTCTTGCCGTAGCACATCCAACAATTCACCCCTAGTAATTCGCTGTAGACCTGCAAAACTAGTAATGGATAGAGCTATAGTTGGCAAAATCATATGCCAGCCAATATCCAAAACCTTTCCAATGGCGGATAAATCATCATGATTGATACTGGTCATACTACCGACAGGAAATAAGGGGGAAAGATTCTGGGCGAGTATGAGCAGCAACAGAGCAGTGATTAGGCTAGGGAAACCCTGACCGGTGTAGCTAATGACTTGTAGAAATCGGTCAGTGGTTCGATTCTGATTGATAGCAGCCAGGATACCAAGAGGAATAGCGATCGTCCAAGTAATAAAGATTGAGGCTACGGCTAAGAGTAAGGTTGCTGGTATGCGTTCTAATAACAAAGACGACACCGGACGGAAATAAGCGAAACTGGTACCAAAGTCAAACTTGGTTACAACTCGTACTAGCCAACGCCAATACTGAATAATTGCTGGCTGATCTAAACCAAATTGCTGCTTGAGTTCCTCGATTCGTTCCGGAGAAATTTTGGGATTTTGCCTGAGGGTATCCAGAAAATCTCCCGGTGCAAGCTGAATAATGGCAAAACTTAGAGCAGATGCCAACAGCAAGGTCAAAAGACCCTGCAACAGTCGCTTAACTACGTACAGAAAGGTCTCACTCGTGACCAGAAGTTTTAGTCTATGCCAAGCCCCATCAAACCGATTGATAATGCTAGAATCTCTAGTAGAAGAAGTCATCTAATAGTCGTTAGTTTTTAGTCATTCGTCATTAGTTTTTAGTCATTGCTTTAAAGTCCTTTAAAAATTAATTCTTAATTCTTAATTCTTAATTCTTAATTCTTAATTCTTAATTTTTTTTGACCAATGACTAATAAGTAATGGTGAACTCTAATGATTCACTAATAGTCAACCAGGGTGATCAGGGGGACATCAGGCAGTTGCTGACGTCCACCTAAATCCCGTAATTCGATGATAAAGCCAATACCTACCACTTGACCGCCTGCTTGTTCTACCAGCTTGACTGTAGCCGCTGCTGTTCCTCCAGTAGCAATTAAATCATCAATAATCACAACCTGGGAGTTAGGTGTGAAAGCATCTTGATGGACTTCCAACGTATCTGTGCCGTATTCTAGATCATACTCAGCCGAGTATACCGCTGCTGGTAGCTTACCTGGTTTGCGCACTGGGACAAACCCAGCCCCGAGTTGGTAAGCTATGGGTGGTCCAAATATAAAACCACGAGACTCCATACCCACAACGTAATCAGCACCTACTCCTGCTTGCTGAAACTTTTGAGCTAAGGTATCGATAGTGTAGCGAAGTCCTTCTGGATTTCTCAGGAGGGTAGTGATATCCCTAAAAACAATCCCTGGTTTAGGAAAGTCAGGGATATCGCGAATCAGAGATTTTAAATCCATCGGTAGGTGAACTTAGTTATCAATAGGGTTTGACTCAAACTATAGCTTGCCATTCCCTTTCTGTAAAAGCGTACACTAGAAAGCTGAACCTTGGGTGATTTCTTGGAACAAATCTATTCAAGAGGTTTTCACTGTTAGGATAAGCGCAAGGAGAGTGAATCTTTCGATAGACCGTAATGCTGACCAATAGTCCTGCTTCCCAGTCAAAGCCAATTATTTTAGATAGCCTACCTGATTTCAGGATTCCAGCTCAGGGCTGTCCACCACGAACTCGCCTGCATATTGACCTAATTTTACTCGCCATTGAAGCTCTCGAACTGGGAGGTTCTGAGGCAATGCTATTGGCGGCTAGAGAGCTGGAACTTCAGGACATTATTAAAAATCGTGTTGTTCTGTGGCGTATGCGCTCTACCAATCCCTGGCGGCGCTCTTACACACGACGTCCTCTAACTCCAGAAGAAGCTAAGGCTCTAGTGGTGATTGCTAGTCATATGGCACGCCGAATGACCGTTCTGATTCGGCAGTTGTTGACAGCTTATGAACAACTGCTGGAAAAGCAGGTACCTCTAGAACAACATTTTCGCCTATCTAAGTATTTGGAAAGGTTCCAGGCTCATTTTCGCAGCCGGATGAACCCCCGTCGCTCTAAAGTCGCTGCCTATAACTCTGAAGAAAAGTTGAATCAACTGGCAATTTCTCTATTGAGTGAGCTTCTGTTCTGTACAGGCACTTCTGGAAGACAAAGATTATGGACTAGTCTGTTTGATGGGGAATTGTCTTGAACGTTGGTGTTGCTGATTATCGACATGCCATCAAGTATCAAGTAATAGTCACGTGACTTATCACTTAGCCATTATCAATTACCCATTATTAATTATCCATTATCCATTATCCATTACCCATTACCCTCAATGCTAGTCTAAGAGGTTGAAAGGGATTTTTCAGCAGGAACAGCCGATGACAATTCGACGCCAGTACAGTCTTCCCAACTGTACCCTTATCCTGGAGGGTTGGAGTAATAGTACCACAGGAGCTGGTAAACAGCCAGATCCCCGACCATTGCTGACAACTCTCACTAATGCGGAATGCCATTTAGGGGCTATGAACCAACCCCTCAGTGGTGGGCGGGATTTTTTTGAGGACTTGGTAGATAGTGTAAGCCGCTATGCTCAGCAATTTTTGTCTAAAGTGCCTCACCCCAAACCCAATGCTGAAAAACCAGCTAAGGTGCATCTGCAGAAAGTCGAGGACAAGAATTTGCATCGACTGACACTGCTAGATACTCCCAACTCAGGAGCAATGACCAACTCAGGGAAAGGTCTCCATGTAGATTTGAACACAGTGCAGTTGTTTGACTTGGTTGAGGCGATTGACCAGTTTTTGGCTGATGGACGAACCTTACCAGATATTAATGTTTCGTTGCAGCCTGTTTCTAAGCACTATCGCCAAGCGGAAAAACCAGTAACCGAGCGTACTGCCCCCGCTGCACTGGGCATGGCAAGTTTGGCTCTAGCTGCGATCGCATTTTTCTTTGTACCGATTCCAGAAGTCTCGGAACCCGAACCTTCCCGAACAGAGGAAAATGCCAATGAAACCAGTACCTCAACTGGGGAGAGTGACCCTCAGGTAACACCAACACCAACACCAAAGGGAACACCACTCTCCATCGAGGAGCTCGAAAAAGTGCTCACAACTTCACCAGAAATTACTGATCCCACAGAGTTGCGCTATATACAAAGAAGCCTGCAAAAGCGAATTTTTCGAGCTTGGGGGAACCGGGAACAGTTTGCTGGGAATTTAAACTATCAGGTTAGTGTTGGCAGAGATGGCGCGATTTTAGGCTACAAACCCGTTAAGGGTACACCCTTGGATGGAGCAGAGCAAACCCCCCTGCCTGAATTGCTGTACACCAAAACTACAGACAATATTGCCACCCAAGAACCTATTGCTCAGTTTCAGGTGTTATTTAAACAAGGGGAAGACGAAGGGATTCTCGAAATCAGTCCTTGGAATGGTTATATGGGTAGGATTACCCTAGGTCCAGAAATTACTGACATCGCTGTCATTAACGATTTAGAAGACAAAGTTTCTCAGCAAATTAGTGACCGTTGGAATAAAACCTCCAGCTATCCTCAAGATTTAACGTATCGGGTAGGTGTGACTGAAGAGGGTATCATTGCTGATTATGAAGCAATTGATAAAGAGTCTTGGGATTACTCCCAAGAAACTCCTCTAGAACGCCTAATGAAACCAGCAGCAGCTGGCATTGGTGGCGAAGGGACTGGGTTAGTACCCCAGAAGCCCCTTGGTCATTTTCGAGTAGTGTTTAAAACTAATGGTGAGTTAGATGTTAGTCCCTACAGGAGCAAGGAATAATTTCTAGTAGCTAATTGAACCTTGGCTGATACCGAGTTACGTTCGTGGGTTTTCCCTTAACCATTGCTTGTGTCTAGTCAACACTCAACACTCAATACAACTGTTTAAAATAAAAATCCCCCCTGCTCCAGGGGGGATTTTTAACGAAACATACTGCTGACAGAAGAGTCTTCATGAATACGCCAGATGGTTTCACCCAATAAGTTAGCCACTGAAAGCACTGTCAGCTGTGGAAACCGTTTGGTGTCCGGTAGTGGAATACTATTGGTAACAATTACTTCTTCAAACACTCCACTAGAGAGGCGCTCTATAGCTGGTGGCGAAAACACGGCATGGGTTGCACAAGCATAGACTTGACGAGCCCCTTCTTGACGCAGTACTTTGCCAGCTTCACAAATCGTGCCAGCAGTGTCAATCATATCATCGACTAGCACCGCAGTTTTGCCCTTGACATCCCCAATCACATTCATCACTTCAGCGATATTGTGAGCTTGCCTGCGCTTGTCAATAATGGCAAGGGGGGCATCATATAGCTTTTTGGCAAAGGCTCTGGCTCTAGCCACACCACCAACGTCCGGCGAAACTACTACTAGATCGCTTAGGTGCTTAGAAGCCAGATATTGTAGCAATACTGGTGAACCGTAGACATGGTCACAGGGGATATCGAAATAACCTTGAATTTGAGCGGAGTGCAAATCCATTGCCAAAATGCGATTAGCACCAGCTCCAGTAATCAGGTTAGCCACCAGCTTGGCTGTAATGGACTCACGCCCCGCCGTTTTACGGTCTGCTCGCGCATAACCGTAGTAAGGAATCACAGCAGTAACTTGCCGCGCTGAGGCTCGACGGCAAGCATCGATCATAATAAGTAACTCCATCAGGTAATCATTCACCGGATAGCAAGTCGGTTGAATCAGGTAAACATCACACCCTCTGATCGATTCTTGAATTTGGACATAGAGCTCCCCATCAGCAAATCGTTTCCGTACCATTGGTCCCAAGTCGAGGCCTAGATAACGTGCTACTTCCTGAGAAAGGGAAACATTTGCCGAACCAGAAAATAGTCTTAAACGATTGTTAGCGGCAATCTGGGGCAGAATAGGTTGAAGCTCTAAAGTAACTGAACTGCTCACAGCAAACCCTCGAAGCTTATTTCAACGCGATCTTAACATTCTATGATTATCCTTTTTATAATAATTTTTATAATTATTTATTTAAAATTAATTAATATTTTATTAATTTTTATAGCGTTGACCTAACAGAGGTGCTGACTAAAGACACTATATATAGTGTCTTGCCATCACACGAACCTGAGAACTCAAGCAGGTTTTTTTAAGTTTCTTACTAAAATACGAAAATTAACTATTGTAGTTAATTGGAGGAACTGTACATCTAGTCAAGTAAGGTAGTTATTTAAGATAGTTCCACACCCAAATAAGATCGCAATGAACATGTAGTGATGTTCTAATAAACCAGAACATCATATATAGCGGTTCTCCTATTCATTAGGTACAGAGGATTTTTTCCCTATTCTCTATTTACTATTTACTATTCCCTATTCTCTATTTACTATTTACTATTCCCTATTCTCTATTTACTATTCCCTAAAGGAATTACACAATAACTATACTTGTACGGTCTGGTTCCGGATTCTACACCATAAGGGTGTTTTGAGTCTAGTCTTTGGTAAACCCTGATGTATAGCGCTACGCGGAAGTCAGCTAGAAATGTCAAACATCTGAATGCCTAGTGCTATATATACTGATCAACTTATCTGTTGCTCAACGCTGTGGCTCAACGGAACGCTTGGAATCCATCGGTGGAGTTCCAAAGCAACCAAAATAAGTCTAAACTTCAAGAATATTGCTCCGGCCTCATTGTGCGTAACAAGTGATCTACCACCAATGGAACCACCGATTGCTTCTGGAACTATTCTGCAAAATCGCTACCATTTGCTCCGTGTCCTTGACCAAGGAGAATTCAATCGGACTTATCTGGTAGAGGATCAAGGGCGCTTCAATGAACCTTGTGCCCTCAAAGAATTTATTCCCCCTCAGACAGAAACTAATAATCTCGATAAGTCAAGGCAACTGTTTCAACAAGAAGCAGGTATCCTGTATAAAATTGAACACCCGCAAATTCCTCAGTTCCGAGCGACTTTTGAAGAGGAAGGACGGCTGTTTCTGGTGCGAGACTACGTAGAGGGAAAAACCTATGGTGACCTCCTAGAACAACGCAAAGCCCTTCTCAATCAAAGTGAACCTCTATCTTCTAATCCGGATGGGGAAGTGCAATCACCCCCAATGGCTAGCCCGACCAACTTGGGAGTTTTATCAGAAACGGAAGTCCGTCAGCTATTGCAGCAATCCTTGCCAGTTTTGGACTACATCCACAGCCAAGGGATTATCCACCGAGATATCACACCCGATAACATTATCATGCGGGAGACGGACAGTATACCCGTTTTGATTAATTTGGGTGTGGTACAGGAACTGGCAACTCGTCTTCAATTGCCAGATACTCCCACACCAACAACTAGTATTGGCAAAAGCGGTTACGCTCCCAGGGAGCAAATTCAGACCGGTCAGGTGTATCCGAGTAGTGACCTCTATTCCCTAGCAGTGACTGCGATAGTGCTACTAACTGGGAAAGAACCAGAAGAACTTCTCGATGATGCTAATCTGACTTGGAACTGGCATCCCTGGGCTAGGGTTAGCAATGAGTTAGCTGAGATATTAAATCGGATGCTTAGTTATCAACCAAGCGATCGCTACCAATCCGCTAGGGAAGTCTTGTATGCCTTTCAAGCTTCTGGGTTAACTCCCCAACTGCCTAAGCGCAAGCCAATACCTGGCACAACGGTGGCATCAGCTCAAGGTGGAACACCCAGGGGGGCTATAGGTGGAGAACCGAGTGAACCGGTGATGTCTCAAGCCAGGGGTAACTCTATTTGGAATAGTCCTTGGCCGCTGCTTGGGATCGCTACAGGACTAGCAGTGCTAGCAGGAATAGGCTCTTGGGTCTGGGTGAGCAATGTTAATCAACAGGACACTGGAAAATCCCCAAGTCCTAAAGTGTCCGTGAGTCCTAGTCCGACTCCGACTCCGACTCCGACTCCTAGCCCTAGCGCTAGTCCAACCCAGAGTAAGCCTCAAATCTACAGTCAGCGTCTGGAGCTTTCTGCTGGTAAAACCCTTTCAAAATCGAGGAATTTAAAGGGTAATCACACTATTAACTACATTATCGGAGGGAAACAAGACCAAACCCTCAAGGCATATATCAGTGATGAAGGGGTCTTGATGACAGTGCTCGGACCGGACGGAAAACCAGTGGATAATCGAGCTAAGCGGGTGAAGCAATGGGAAGGGAAATTTCTGTTCACTGGCAACTACACGATTCAACTGAGTCCAGTTCAGGGTCTGCCGGATAGCGATTATCAGCTAGGATTAAGGTTAACAGAAGCACCATTACCGAAACCTACACCTAAACCAACTGCTGAGTATAAGATAGACCCGGTCAATTTGTTGCAGGGAACTAAACGTTTGCAGCTGCGAGGTCGCACTAGCCCCCAGAAGATTCAGCGCTACTTGGTGAAGGCTAAACAGGGTCAACAATTGAAGCTAGAGGTGATTGAAAGTGATGTGGCTTTAACTATCCGCTATCCCAATGGGAAGTTAGTGGAAAAGGCTTCAGGGGTGCAACGGTGGCAAGGTAAGCTGCCTATTGCTGGTGAGTATATAGTAGATGTAATTGCTAAACAGGAAAGAAACTTTGCTGTAGATATTAGCCTTACTGACTGAGAGTGACTCAATCTTGAACGTATTACTAATTACTGGCACCAATACAGAGATCGGCAAAACGGTTTTGACTTGTGTGATCGCTGCTTATTGGCAGACTTACCGTCCTCAAGAGAGTCTGGGGATATTCAAGCCGATCCAAACTGGAATTGGCGATCGCGAAATTTACCACCAACTATTTGACTTGGGTCAAACCCTGGAGGAGATCACACCCGTGGAGTTTAAAACCCCTGCAGCACCACCAGTTGCTGCAGATCTAGAAGGACGAGAGGTTGACCTCGAAAAGGTCTGGCAAGGCTTCAATACTCTGCGCAGTCAGCGGGATGTGGTCTTGGTGGAAGCTTTGGGAGGACTAGGTTCACCGGTGACTCATGAACTGATTGTGGCAGATTTGGCAAGGGATTGGCGATTGCCAACGGTATTGGTTGCGCCGGTAGAATTAGGAGCGATCGCACAAGTGGTTGCTAATGTTGCTCTGGCACGCTCATCACGAGTTGACCTCAAAGGCATTGTCCTCAATTGCGTCCAACCTCGTACCTCCGAAGAAATTAATCAGTTGGCTCCGATTAGGTTAATCGAGACTCTAACCAATGTTAAGGTTTTGGGGATTTTACCTCATCTGTCTGACCCCATGGACTACTCGAAACTTGCTCAAGTGGGTTCAAATTTGGATGTCAGTGGTTGGTGAAGCATCATAGTAAATGTGAGGGGAAACGATAAAAAAGGTTAAACTATGCGATCGCGGACAATTCGAGAAGGCTCCGTTGGCTTATTAATAGTAGCAGGACTTGCTGTTTTCGGTGGACTTGTTGTATGGGTTAGTGGGATTACCTTAGGTCGAAATAGCTATAAATTCATTGTCAATTTTGGAAACGCTGCTGGGATGCAAGTGGGGGCATCAGTCAGCTATCGCGGTGTCCAAGTTGGGAGAATCACTAACATTCAACCCGGTACTAATGGGGTCAATGTCACCGTTGAAATTGATGACCCTGGATTGTTAATCCCCCGCAATGTCGAGATTGAAGCTAATCAATCTGGTTTAATTGGTGCTACCAATGTGGATATCCTGCCTCTAGGACAATTACCTGCCACTGCTCAAAGTCTTACACCCTTCGGAGCACAATGTAATTCTTCCCTAGTTATTTGTGAAGAAGATCAGATCAATGGTGATGTGGGTTCCACCTTTGCTGACCTCCTACGGAATGGAAATCGCATTGCTGAACTCTACGCTGATCCAGCGTTTTTTGACAAAATCAATAGCCTTGCTTCCAATGCCTCCAATGCCGCTAGAGATGTGTCAGAACTTAGCAAAGAGATGACCCAGTTGTCCCGCATAGTGCGGCAAGAGGTAGCAGGCTTGTCCAAAGCAACGAATGCTGTGACCAGTGCTGCCAATCAAACATCTAGTCTAATTGGGTTGGCAACCGGTAGCATTTCTAGTACGTCCCAGCAATACAGCCAAACGGCAAGGGAACTCAATCAGTTGATTACCTCTGCTAATCAACTATTGGTAAGTAATCGGGGAAATTTGGTCACCACCTTGGATAGCATCTCTCAGGCCAGTCAAGATCTGCGTGTATTGACCAGCAACTTAACCATTACCGCGAATCAGGTTAACTCAGCGGTTTATCAAACAGATGTGTCACAAATGCTGCGGAACTTAGAAAACCTATCGGCTAATGCTGCCCAAGCATCTGCTAACTTACGTAATGTTTCCAATACTCTCAACAGTCCCACTAATTTACTGGTATTGCAACAAACCCTAGACTCAGCACGAGTTACCTTTGAAAATGCCCAAAAGATTACCGCTGACCTAGATGACCTGACTGGGGATCCAGCGTTTCGCCGCAATGTCAAGGATTTAGTTAATGGACTCAGCGGCTTAGTGTCTTCTACCGAGCAGCTGCAACAGCAGGCTTTGATATCTCAACAACTGGAAGCTCTGAATACTTCTATAGAAACAGCCTCGTCTAATACTCCGCCTAAAACCCTTCCCATCCCTAAGTTTCCCCCTAAGATAGATCCCCCGAAGATAGCTCCAAGAGCTCCAGCTAATCACAACGTTAAACCAGATCAAGAAAAACAGATGTTTAAGCTTTTACCACCAGCCCCTAGGAAATCGGTTAAAAAAAATTAATCAAGGACTAGGTCCAGTCATCCTGGCTACCAGAACTATTGTTTCGTCTATAGGCGAGACCGGCTTGATGAATCTGAAGGGTTTTCTCAAAAAGCTGTTGTTCTGTTAGTTGCCATCGCTGGAGCAGTAAATCCAAGTCCCTTTGAATGGCTCTAGCACCAGGGAAGCTGTCATAGCGAATCCGCAGTCGGGCTAATTCCGCCAAGTTGTATTCATTGGGTTGTTGTTGTAAAAGACGGTTAAGTATTTCGCGATCGCGTTTTTCCTGAGGATGTTGCTGGTCTTGATTTCCTTCCATTTAATAGTAGTATTAATATTAGTCAAATAAGTTCGATTATAACTAATAAGTTGTACTTAGGTTTTTAGCTTTAAATATACTTTTCGTTTTGTTGATATAGCAATTTATAACCTAATCAGGTACACAGGATTTTTTACCTGTTCCGATATCCGATTTTCCCTTTCCTAAAGGTGCAAGCTCTCAGTGCTAGACAGGTGTTCCTCTAAGCAACATTGCCGGGAACTCTAAGACTGAGACTAATCGGCCAGACAATTCCATGGAAAGCGATCGCATCCCCTTTGCCCACAAAGCTCATGGCTTATCTAGCAAGCACTACAGCACCAATCCCCTCATACAAAGCCTACCAACAGATACCATTTCACTAATCCAATTGGGCTTAGTGGGATTACTCGAAGTTGGAAGTCTATGTTTATTTTTCCAGCATCCCACCCTCGCTCAAATTACCCCAGATAATACCCTGGGGGATGAGAATTCAATAGTTACTCCTAATCAGACTATCCGTGATGCAGTAGCGGATTTAATTGAAGGGGGAGCAATACGAGATAGTAACTTATTCCACAGTTTTCTGGAATTTAATGTTGGTAATGGTCAACGAGTCTATTTTGCTAATCCCGATGGCATTACTAATATTCTGACTCGTGTGACTGGTAACAACCTCTCTCAAATTCTGGGCACCTTGGGAGTAAATGGTAGCGCTAATTTATTCTTGCTGAATCCCAATGGTATTAACTTTGGAGCTAATGCGAGCTTAGATGTAGCAGGCTCCTTTGTGGCTAGCACTGCTGATAGTGCTGTATTTGACAATGGTTTCAACTTTAGCGCTAGTGATCCAAACGCCCCACCATTGTTAACTATAAATATTCCCACTGGTTTGCAATATGGTAGCAATCCAGGCCCAGTAAACGTTATTGGAGCTACTTTAGGCATGGACACAGGGCAAACCATGGCTTTACTTGGGGGTGAAGTTAACCTCAATGGTGCTACCCTCCAAGTGCCAGGGGGACGGGTGGAATTAGGAGGATTATCCAGTCCAGGGACCGTTACGCTCAATGGCGCGACATCGGTCAGTTTTCCTGATGTTGTCCAACTAGCTGATGTTTCTTTGACCAACGGTAGCTTGGTAGATGTAACGTCTGTCAATGGCGGAGATATTGCCATCAATGGTGCTAACTTCGACATGTCAGCTAGTGGGTTACAAGCTGGATTGACCGATGGAGCATCCATACCAGATGCCGTAGCTGGGAATATCACTATAAATACTAATGGTGATACTACTCTCACTGACAAGAGTTTGATTGCTAATGATAATGAAACTTTAGCGATAGGCAATGGCGGAAACATACAGCTAACCACTAGCGACCTGACTATCACTGGTGGCTCAAGAGTTCAAACCGTTACCAATAGCAATGGGGCATCAGGAGATATTGAGATCAAGGCTAATGGTGCGATTAATATCTCCGGTTTTACTGAAGATGGCTTATTTAGTGGGATTCTCACTCGTTCTGCTGCTGACACTAGTGGTCCGGGTGGCAACATTGCCATTAACAATGCCCAAGGGTCACTGAATCTAGGTAATCGGGGATTTATCGGTACAGTTACGCGGAGTACTAGTAATGGCGGTGCGATCGCACTCGATCTCAATACCTTAGTCCTGGAAACTGGCGGACAGATTGTCACTGCTACTACTAACCTAGGTAATGCTGGGGATATCACCATTAATGCTACTGAAAGTGTGACTATCTCTGGAGAAAGTCGGGATTTTGTTCCTAATCCTTTGTTGGACGAAGAAAACTTTAACAACTTATTTGAATTAAATGATCTCGAGTTTATTACTGACCCCAATCCCAACGTAGCGGAATCCGGACCAGGAGGAATTCCCTATGTGTCCATTGAACGGACTCCAGAACAAATTATTAATGGCACCACCGTATTAGGTGCAGCGGAAAATCAAGTCGATTACTTCTCCTTTAGTATCACTACTAGCAACAGTCGAGCTATTTTCGACATCGACAATGGCTTTACAGGGGGAGACGGCAACATAGATAGCAAGATTTTCCTGTTTAATCGCGGTACAGGACAATTATTAGAGGTCAATGACGATTCTCAAGCTGCTGATGGTGCTGGTGGCAGTAGACAAGTCTTTGGCAGTTTCACCACAGACTCCTTAATTGATACCACCATCCCCTCCCCAGGATTTTACTTACTCGGAGTCGGTGCCTTCCCCTCTGATGCTAGTAATAATGAATTGATCGAAGGCGCAAGCCCACAAGTGGGGGACACTTACACCTTGCAAGTGTCTCTACAAAACCAAGGTACTGATGGAGTCTCGTTACCGAAAGACCCTTTCAATTCGGATAACTTTAATCCTAATGTGGAAGCCAGGAGCGGCTTATTTTCGGAATCGACAGGTACAGGCCGTGGTGGCAGCTTAACCATTAATACCGGAAAATTGATACTCAACAATGGTGGCAGAATTTCCACCGATACCTTTGATGCTGGTGATGGTGGCAATATTACCTTAAATGTGGGCTCATTGCTAGAAGTGAATAATAGATCAACGTTAGTCTCAAGCATTGCCGGAGGTAGTGGCAATGCCGGTACAATCGTGATTGATACCTCACAATTGCAGGTGAACGGGGGTATTCTAAGTACCAACACCTTGAGCTCCGGTAATGCTGGTGAGATTACCATTACCGCGACAGAATCTGTGATGCTCTCAGGAACAACTGTTGAAGAGCGTGGGGAGATCCGGAGCGACGCCAGACCTGGAGCAACTGGGAATACAGGGAGGGTGGTTGTTGACACTCCACTGTTGCAGTTGCGTAATGGCGCTCAGATCAAATCGGTTAATGGCGGTGATGGGAATGGGGGCAGTGTAATGGTTAGAGCTAATTTGATCGAAGCCATTGGTCGCTCACCTGATGGTATATTTCCCAGCGCCTTGGTTACAGTTACAGAGGGCTCGGGCCCTGGGGGCAATTTAACCATTTACACTGAGCGTTTGCTTGTCACTGATGGAGGAGCATTTTTCGCTCGTACCGAGGGAACTGGGAATGCCGGAGATATCAGGGTATACGCCTCCGAGTCGGTAGATGTGATTGGCACTGATGCTAGTGATTCAGGCTCTAGCAGCATAGTCACGAGTGGACTAAGGCTTGGTAATACTAGGGAGGCAACTGCTGGCAGGGGGGGCGAGCTACTGATTGAAACTCGACGTTTGCGAGTGGCTGAGGGGGGACGTCTCCAAGCCTCTGCGGTTGGTCCTGGGAATGGTGGCGATATTACCATTCATGCCACTGAGGTCGAGGTCAGTGATGCCTTTATCGATTTTTCTGGCGCTGTCAGTGGTGTGTTGGTTTCTGTGGAGCGAGACGCCACTGGGGATGGCGGTGATTTAATGATAGATGCTGAACGGTTGCATATCTTCGATGGTGGACAGGTGATTGCTTCTAGCTCAGGGGATGGTCAAGCTGGGGATATCTTCCTTAATGTTAATGACATAGAAGTCACTGGTATTTCAGAAGACGGTCAGTTTCCTAGTCGTATTGCGGCCTTCTCTGATCGTGAGTCCGACTTCTCTGAGGGGAACTCTCCTGCGGGTGATGTGACTATTACCAGCAACAACTTGAGAGTTCGCGATGGTGCCGAAATTTCCGTCAGTGCTCGTGGTAATGGGGAGTTAGCTGAGGCTGGTGATCTCACCATTACTGCTGAGTCGATTCTATTAGACGGGGGCGCTACCCTTTCTGCGGAAGTCAATGCTGGAGATAAGGGCAATATTGAGCTGGATTCCCAGCTGATTGTAATGCGCGATGGCAGTAACATCACTACTAATGCTACAGGTACTGCCACTGGGGGTAACATTACTATTGATACTGACTTGCTAGTTGCCCTAGAAAATAGCGATATCACTGCCAATGCTCAACAGGACTTTGGGGGGCAAGTGATTATCAATGCTTTAGGCATTTTTGGCACTGAATTTCGAGAACAACTTACCCCAGATAGTGATATTACTGCCTCTTCCGAACGGGGAGCTTCCTTTAGCGGTACCGTCGAAATTAATGCACCATACTCTGACCCTAGTGCTGTATTATTCGAGCTACCGTCCACTTTTGTTAATCCCAAACTGCTCGTTGCCACTGGTTGCGGTACTGATGATGGCAATCAATTTACCGAATTTGGGCGGGGTGGCTTGCCCACAGACCCCACTAAACCGCTTCGGGGTCAAACCCTGTGGATGGATTTACGGC
>NZ_CEYLVT010000060.1:8413-34189 GCF_982860115.1 Moorena sp. | reverse complement strand
AATCGGGAATCGGGAATCGGGAATCGGGAATCGGGAATCGGGAATCGGGGTAAGATGCGTTGAGACAGCCCGCCGGGAAATTGTAACAGGCAAGATGCCCGTTCCACCCACCGGCTCAAACAGCTTTAATCAGATGCACCCGTTCATCACAGGTGTGACTCTGACCAACAGTGCCGGGAACTCTAAGACTGAGAGTAATCGGCCAGACAATTCCATGAAATGCGTCAGCTTCCCCTTTGCCCAAAAAGCTCATCCCCTCACAGAAAGCCTACCCAGAGAAACCATTTCACTAATACAATTAGGCTTAGTGGGATTGCTCGAAGTTAGTAGTCTATGGTTATTATTCGCCTCACCCACCTTAGCTCAAATTACCCCAGATAGTACCTTGGGGGATGAAAATTCTCAGGTTACTCCCAATCAGACTATTCGTGGTGCAGTAGCAGATTTAATCGAAGGGGGAGCACTTCGAGATAGTAACTTATTCCATAGTTTTCTGGAATTTAATGTTGGTAATGGTCAACGAGTGTATTTTGCTAATCCCGATGGCATTACTAATATTTTGACTCGTGTCACCGGTAGCAACCTGTCTCAAATTCTGGGCACCTTAGGAGTAAACGGTAGCGCTAATTTATTCTTGCTTAATCCTAATGGTATTAACTTTGGAGCAAACTCTCGCTTAGATGTGGCAGGCTCCTTTTTCGCTAGCACTGCCGATAGTGCAATGTTTGACAATGGTTTCAACTTTAGCGCTAGTGATCCAAATGCCCCACCATTGTTAACCATTAATATTCCCATGGGTTTGCAATATGGTAGCAATCCTGGCCCAGTAAACGTGATTGGAGCTACTTTAGGCATAGAGACTGGACAAACCATGGCTTTACTTGGGGGTCAGGTTAACCTCAATAGTGCCACTCTCCAAGTGCCAGGGGGACGGGTGGAATTAGGAGGATTATCCAGTTCAGGAACCGTTACGCTCAATGGGGGGACATCGGTTAGTTTTCCCGATGGAGTCCAACCAGCTAATGTTTCTTTGAGTAACGGTAGCTTGGTAGATGTCACTTCAGTTAATGGCGGAACTATTGCCATCAATAGTGCTAACTTCGACATGTCTCAATCCAGTTTACAAGCTGGATTGACTTCAGGGGCATCGATACCAGATGCAGTAGCTGGCAATATAACTATTAATGCGAAAGGTAATACCAATCTTAGTGACTTGAGTTTGATTGCTAATGATATAGTTTCCTCAGCAATAGGCAATGGCGGAAACATACAGCTAAGCACTAGCGCCCTGACTATCACTGGTGGCTCAAGAATTCAAACTGTTACCAATAGCCATGGCGGATCAGGAGATATTGAGATTAATGCTAATGGTGCTATTGATATCTCCGGTTTCACTCAAGATGGGTTATTTAGCGGGATTCTGACTCGTTCCGCTGTTGACACCAGTGGTCCGGGTGGCAACATTACCATTAATAATGCCCAAGGGTCACTGAATCTAGGTAATCGGGGATTTATCGGTACAGTAACCAATAGCACTAGTAATGGCGGTGCGATCGCACTCAATCTCAATACCTTAGTCCTTGAAACTGGTGGACAGATTATCACCGCTACCACCAATCTAGGCAATGCTGGGGATATCACCATTAACGCTACCGAAAGTGTGACTATCTCTGGAGAAAGTCGGGATTTTGTTCCTAATCCTTTGTTGGATTTAGAAACCTTTGACCTAAATGCTCTGGAGTTTATTACTGACCCCAATCCCAACGTAGCTGAATCTGGACCATTGGGAATACCCTATGTTTCCATTGAACGGACTCCAGAACAGATTATTAATGGCACCACGGTATTGGGCGCAGCCGAAAATCAAGTCGATTACTTCTCCTTCAGTATCACGAATGGCAACAGTAGAGCTATTTTCGACATCGACAATGGCTTTACAGACTCTGAAGGCAGCGTAGATACCAAGATTTTCCTATTTAATCAAGGTACAGGAGAATTATTGGAGGTCAATGATGATTCTTTGGCTGCTGATGGTGCCGGTGGCAGTATCGAAGCCTTTGGTAGTTTCAGCACAGACTCCTTAATTGATACCACCATCACCTCCCCAGGGGTTTACTTATTCGGAGTTGGTGCCTTCCCCTCTGATGCTAGTAATAATGAATTGATCGAGGGCGCAACCCCAGAAGTCGGGGACACTTACACCTTGCAAGTATCTTTAGAAAACCTTGGCACTGAGGGAGTCTCGTTACCGGAAGACCCCTTTAATCCGGCTAATTTTAATCCGAATGTGGAAGCCAACAGCGGCTTATTTTCTGAATCGACAGGTACAGGCCATGGTGGCAGCTTAAGGATTAATACCAACAAATTGATACTCAACAATGGTGGCAGAATTTCCACCGATACCTTTGATGCGGGTGGTGGTGGCAATATTATCTTCAATGTCGGTTCATTGCTGGAAGTGAATGGAAATAGCTTAGTGTCAAGCATTGCCCAGGGTAGGGGAAATGGGGGCACAATCGTGATTGATACCAAACAATTCCAGTTGAACGGGGGTATTGTAAGTACCGGTACCTTCAGCTCCGGTCATGCTGGTGAGATTACCATTACTGCAAACGAATCTGTGATGCTCTCAAGTACAGTTGAAGAGCGTGGACAGATCCGGAGCGACACCACACTTGGAGCAACTGGGAATGCAGGGAGGGTGGTTGTTGACACTCCAGTTTTGCAGTTGCTTGATGGTGCTCAAATCCGCTCGATTAATCAGGGTAATGGGGATGGGGGCAGTGTAATGGTAACAGCTAACCTAGTCGAAGCAATTGGTAGCTCACCTGATGGTGCATTTTCCAGCGGCTTTTATACATCTACACAGGGCTCCGGTGATGGGGGCAATTTAACCATTGAAACTGAACATTTGCTTCTCAGTGATGGAGGAGCATTTTTCTCTGATACCACTGGAGTTGGGAATGCTGGAGATATCAGGGTCTATGCCTCAGAGTCGGTAGATGTGATTGGCACTAATGGTAATGGTACATTTTCTAGTGGCCTATATACAAGTTTACTAACTGTTGGTACTACTAGGGAGCAAACTGGTGGGAATGGGGGCGATATAGTTATTGAAACTGGGCATTTGCAAGTGGCGGAAGGGGGACGTCTCCAAGCTTCTGCGGTTGGTGCTGGCAATGCTGGCAGTATTACGATTCAGGCAAGGTCGGTCGAGGTCAGTGATCCCTTTGTCGATTTTACTGACACTGTCAGTGGTGTGTTGGTTTCCGTGGATCCAGGAGCCACTGGCAATGGCGGTGATTTAATCATAAATGCTGAAAACTTGCACATCTTCGATGGCGGACAGGTTATTGCTTCTAGCTTCGGGGATGGTGCAGCTGGGGATATCATCCTCAATGTTAATGACATAGAAGTCACTGGTATTTCAGAAGACGGTCGGTTTCTTAGTCGCATTGCGGCCTTCTCTGTGGAAAACTTCCCTGCGGGTGATGTGACCATTACCAGCAACAACTTGACTGTGCGCGATCGCGCTGAAATTTCCGTCAGTGCTAGTGGTAATGGGGATAATGCCAAGGCTGGTAATCTCGAGATTACTGCACTTTCGATTCTATTAGACGGGGGCGCTACCCTTTCTGCGGAAGTCAATGCTGGAGATAAGGGCAATATTGAGCTGGATTCCCAGCTAATCTTGATGCGCGTACGCAGTAACATCACTACTAATGCCGAAGGTACTGCCACTGGCGGTAATATTACTATCGATACTGACTTGCTAGTTGCCCTAGAAAATAGCGATATCACGGCCAATGCTGAAAATAGCTTTGGCGGGCAAGTGTTCATCAATGCCTTAGGCATTTTTGGCACTGAATTTCGAGAAAAACAAACCCCCGACAGTGATATTACCGCTTCTTCCGAACGGGGAGCTTCCTTTAGCGGTACTGTCGAAATTAATGCACCATACTCTGACCCTAGCGCTGTATTATTCGAGCTACCGTCCACTTTTGTTAATCCCAAACTGCTAGTTGCCACTGGTTGCGGTACTGATGATGGTAATCAATTTACCGAATTTGGGCGGGGTGGCTTACCCACAGACCCCACTAAACCCCTTCGGGGTCAAACCCTGTGGATGGATTTACGTCCATTACCTCGCCACACCGCTCGCCGCCGGAAAAATCCTTCTAGTGCTTCGAGTGCTGCTAATGCAGGTAACTCACGTCGGTCTAGAATTATTGAAGCTAATCGATGGATTATTAATAACGACGGAGTGGTCGAGTTAGTGGCTGATTCACCTCAGTCGAGTTCGTTTATTTCCTGGTTTTCTCCTTATTATTGCGTACGGTAACACCTGGGGTGTGGGGTGTGGGGTGTGGGGTGTAGGGTGTGGGTTGAGGTGTGGGGTGTGGGGTGTGGGGTGTGGGTTGAGGTGTGGGGCTCACAGGGGTAGGTTTTTTACATTAGGGTCAAACATGGGGCGACCCAGAGGGAGAGGAAAAGGAAAACAACGAAAAAGCGGTGCATCGCTTGTCTTATGCCCCACACCCCACACCCGTTCCCCCTACACCCCACACCTGAGGTCAAAGTAAAAAACCTACCCTTATGAGGAGGTGTGGGGTAGGCTGTTCACTTTGTGCGATGTCCATAGCTTAAACTTCATGCACTTTTTGTCTCATAGTATGAGAGAGTGTATCTCTTGCTAGATATCCATTCTGGGTGTTATCGCCTTACGCGATCCCGTAAAAGGCCCATAATAAACAGCCTACCCGACTCCCGACTCCCCACACCCCACACCCGGTCACCCTACTCCCTATTCCCTACTCCCGTTGCTAAAGTATTACAAATAGTTAACCAGTAGTTAAGATCTCTCAGAAGTTTTTCTAGAATTAAATTATAGGACTATATCACATTGAGTAACATCTGACTACACCACTGACTACAAGACTGACTACAGGGAACTATTCAATCAACGTCTCCAATGTCGGTGCTCCTCGCCTCCACTGAACGTCAGGATTGAGCAAAGCTCACGCTTTGCGACCGTCCCCATCTTTCCTATCTTTCCGCTACAAGGGCAAGGCCTGATTGATTTTCTGGCAGTGCCCTAAATTCCATGTCTTCGATACCCCATTTGAAGATACGAGGAAAACTAATCATGGCTTACAAAAAGATTCTGGTAGCAATCGACCGCTCATCCCAAGCAGAAGCAGTGTTTGAACAAGCCTTAGACCTAGCCGAACAGGAACAGAGTACTCTGATGCTAGTACACTGCCTTTGGGAAACTCAGGAACTGATGACTCCTTACATCGGTCTTGGCACCATAGCTGATGTAGACCTGTATGGTAGTCTGCGAAAGGTTCACCAAGAAAATCTCCAAAAACACCTTGAGGAAAACAAAGAGTGGCTTAGGAGTTATGCTCAACAGGCCAATGCTCAGGGTATTGCTGCCGAAGTATCTTGTCAATTGGCAGATCCGAGTCTAGGAATTTGTGATTTAGCCCAAAAGTGGGGTGCGGATTTAATTGTTCTAGGTCGTCGAGGGCTTGGGGGTTTAAAAGAAATAGTACTCGGGAGTGTCAGTAACTATGTTGTTCACCATGCTCCTTGCTCAGTGTTGGTAGTTCAAGGGGTAGCAACCCCAACCATTGAGTTAACCACTACAGCCACTGCAGTAACTACAGATACAAAGTAGAGATTGAGCTTTGCTCACGCTTTGTGACCGACAGCCTTGACATTCTAAGGCTTTAGGGATTATGCATTTTTTACATAGATGGATCAAATAGACTGATTCATCACTAATCATTTCACTAATCTTTTTTACTTCCACCAGAAGTGTAGTCTCTTTTTGAGAGCAGGAATTCCACAATAACTCTACTAGTAGGGTGCGTTATTAACGCACCCTACTACTTATAGGTTTTGGTGATAGGTTTTGGAGTCCACTTTTGTATAAGTTGTGGGAGTTATTTCTCCAGAATTTTCTCAACAACTGTGGCTTGTTGATGTGAGTTTAGTTGTACTCATACTTATGCATTTTTGTCAATGCTGAGGTGATAATTAGATCTACAGGTTACCACCTGCCATCAGAAGAAGTATCTATGATGCCGGTAGGTATTTGGCATTTTGGCAGCAATTTTACTTTGACTGGAGATAATATTCAGGTTTTACATTTAGTTTAGTGTTTTTACTGTTTCAATGTAGTGTTTTTACTGTTTCACTGAAGCTCAGAGGTCGGTGACAATTGAACTCAAAGTGGTTAGGATAGAGGTTTTATCAGGGCGAGTAACATCATCATTATTGGTAACGCCGACTTTATTAAAACGGTCGTTGACTTATATCAGGTCATGATAGGAACTTCGACCCAGCTAAAATTTGGCATCGTCTTCTGTTAAGCATCTGGATCATACTTGATCCGAGCTACAGCAAATGATCCAACGCTTAAATCTAATCCAACTCAGAATCCTCAAGGGATTCAGGAGTGCCCAGAAGTCTGCCCTATCCATTGTTCCACCGCCAATCCGGTACAGGAGGTGGATAGGTTTTAAGCACAAGGAGTAAAAGGTACTGATCAGGTCAAGACACCCAAGGATTTCCTGAGCCAGTACGGCGACAAGCTCTAGTACCAAGTGCAATTAATTACTGTCAAATTAATTAGTGCCAAAATAGTTCCTATATTGTTGTTGGGAATGGATAATATGGGTAATAGGGAATGAGTGAGCGATGCAGCGCCGACCTGCGGGGGTTTCCCCAACTCGCGCTTTGCATCAAGAAAGGATGATTCTCAACTAGATTAGAAACGATAACGACCCCTTACATTACCCGTAATTATTAGTACACCTAGGCAGAAATTGGTGACTAGTTGCTTTGAAGATGAGGGGGTAAGGGGGTGGGGGGTATTTTTCGCGGTCAGCTATTTCCGTGTCTCTTACACCAGAGACCGAAAATAATGGTAGTGAAAAATTTATGACTATTTTCTTCAGGTTTTTTACCATATAGCAACTGCCAGGAAAGTTATGTCAACTAAACTACAACTGCCAGAGAAATTATGTAAAATAAACTACAAAAATCTAGAGAGATAACCCAAAGCCTGGAAATTAACTAAAATTCATAGCCTTGTTTATATCTATAAAAAATTTAAATCATTTATCACTTCTACTTAATCATTTCTAATTTATAGTTAAACAACATCTGTGTTGTATATAAAATAAAGTAAAGAAAGATGACCTCCTTTGAGGAAAATTTTCTAAACTAGTAGTATCAGCCCCGATAGAGTTGATAGCTCAATGAAGGGGAGAAACGAATTGCTAGGCTAGAGTAAAGAGAATGGCATATTCGTTGAGGTTGTCTTGATGCAAAGCGCGAGTGGGGGAAACCCCCAAGACCGCCCGGCATCGCTGTCATAAAGTGACGTTGTCTGCCGAACAGGCTAAGCGTTGAGTTAAGGCTAGTTCAGCAACTGCCACAACTTCAGGTGCTTCATCGGACTTTTCACAATCCCATTGAACAATCCCATTGAGGCAGAAAACCCTCAATACTCCCCTTGGAAGTCAACCTCAGGAGAAGCATCCTACTATGGTCACCACTGCTCCAGAAAAACCCCCACCATCTGCCAAAGACAAAGCCTTCGTCCTCTGGTTTGAGGAAGTTGGTATTGCCGATATCGCCATAGTCGGTGGAAAGAATGCCTCTTTGGGGGAAATGATTCGACAACTGACACCAGTAGGAGTTAGAGTCCCCACTGGCTTCGCTACTACAGCCTATGCCTATCGATACTTTATTGAGAAAGCTGGGTTAGAAGCCAAGCTGCGCCAGGGGTTCTCTGACCTGGATGTGGAAGATGTCAATAACTTGCGACAACGGGGGATGCAAGCGAGAAGCTTAATCCTCAATACGCCATTCCCAGAAGAACTAGCGAATGCGATCGCCTTGGCATACCAACAACTATGCCAATGCTATGGGAATGATCCCCAGGAATTCTGTGAGCAGTTTGAGCCAGAATATCGGGACACTTGGCTACAGTCAAATTACAATACAGATGTAGCAGTTCGTTCCAGTGCCACGGCTGAGGACTTACCTGATGCTAGCTTTGCTGGTCAACAGGAAACCTATCTAAACGTCCACGGAGTAAAAGGGGTTTTAGAAGCCTGTCACAAATGCTTTGCGTCCCTTTTTACCAACCGGGCCATCTCCTATCGAACTGTTAAAGGCTTTGACCACTTTGATGTCGCTCTGTCTGTCGGTGTCCAGAAAATGGTGCGTTCAGACCTAGCATCGTCTGGTGTGATGTTCTCCATCGACACCGAAACCGGATTTAAAAATGCCGCTTTAGTAACGGCAGCTTACGGTTTAGGTGAAAACGTTGTCCAAGGAGCACTCAACCCGGATGAATACCTGGTGTTCAAGCCGACTCTCCAAGAGGGGTATCGCCCTATCCTAGACAAACGTCTAGGCAGCAAAGAAGTCAAAATGGTCTATGATGACGGCGGTAAACTGACGAAAAATATATCAGTACCGCCATCAGAACGGGGAAAATACGCGATCAATGATGAAGAAATTCTCACCCTAGCCAAGTGGGCTAGCATCATTGAAGAGCACTATTCCCAGGTGAGGGGTAGCTACACCCCCATGGACATTGAGTGGGCGAAAGACGGGAAAACCGGTGAACTCTTTATTGTTCAAGCCCGTCCGGAAACTGTACAATCCCAGAAATCTACCAATGTTATTTGTCATTATCAACTCAAAGGCGATGTAGAGACATTGCAGGCAACGTCTGTGCTAGCCACCGGTCGCGCCGTCGGTGAAATGATTGGTCAAGGCAAAGCAAGGGTAATTCTGGATGTCAACAAGATTGACCGTTTCCAAGCCAAAGAGGTATTGGTCACGGACAAGACAGATCCGGATTGGGAACCTATCATGAAGAGAGCGAGTGCTATCGTCACTAATCAAGGAGGTCGCACTTGTCACGCTGCCATCATTGCCCGTGAGATGGGTATCCCCGCGATTGTGGGTTGTGGTAATGCCACTAACCAATTGAAGACAGGCCAACCGGTGACGGTTTCCTGTGCAGAAGGAGATGAAGGCAAGGTTTATCAAGGGTTGCTGCCCTTTGAGGTGCAAGAAACCCCCCTTGACAACCTACCGCGCACCCGCACCAAAATCATGATGAATGTGGGGAACCCAGAGAAAGCCTTTAGTTTGTCTTCTCTTCCCTGCGATGGGGTGGGGTTAGCTCGGTTTGAGTTCATCATTGCCAATCACATTAAGGCACACCCGATGGCGTTGATTCACTTCGATAAACTCGAAGATCCATCGGTCAAGGAAGAAATTGCTCAGCTGACAGCATTGTATGACCATAAACCTGACTTCTTTGTGGATAAACTAGCCAACGGGATTAGCATCATCGCTGCTGCTTTCTATCCCAAACCAGTTATCGTCAGGATGTCAGATTTCAAGAGTAACGAATACGCCAATCTTTTAGGGGGTAAACAGTTTGAACCCAGGGAAGAAAACCCGATGCTAGGATGGCGAGGGGCGTCTCGTTACTGTGATGAAATCTACCGGGAAGCCTATGGTTTGGAATGTAAGGCACTCAAACGGGTACGGGATGAGATGGGACTCACAAACGTTATTCCCATGATTCCCTTTTGTCGCACCCCTGAAGAAGGTCGCCTGGTGCTGGCGGAAATGGAAAAACATGGCTTGAAGCGAGGGAACAATGGGTTACAAGTCTATGTGATGTGTGAAATCCCCAGTAACGTCATCCTAGCCGACGAGTATAGCCAAATCTTTGACGGTTTCTCGATCGGTTCTAATGACCTGACTCAATTAACCCTAGGGTTAGACCGTGACTCTGCATTAGTTGCCCATATCTTTGACGAACGCAACGAAGCAGTGAAACAGATGGTGCAGATGGTGATAGAAAAAGCCAAGAAAAATGGCCGCAAAATTGGTATCTGTGGTCAAGCACCAAGTGACTATCCGGAATTTGCCTGCTTCCTAGTGGAGTTAGGAATTGATTCCATCAGCTTGAACCCTGACTCGGTACTCAAGACACTTCTAGATATCGCCAAGGTAGAAGGAGTAAATTAGTGTCGTGGTGTTAGGTGTTAAGAGTCTTAGGTATTAAGAAATCTAAATTACACCTAACCAAATACCTCAATCTTTTACCCCCATAGAGATGACTGGAATCTCGTCGCATTTAGGGGCAAGTTGCAGCTAGCTTCTAGGTTCAAAACGTCTCCGGTGCCCTTGACCCATTAAGAATTAAATTCGTCACGGGTCGCACCGCAAGGATGCCGAGTTTGGTGCTTGATGTCGCCCAGTTCTTGATCAACAATCCCAGATCATCTTGGAGGAAGGATGAGTTAATAGCAAGAAATTCTCATGTAATTTCACATCAAAAATTACATTACAAAACTTTAAGATAAGCCAGGGGCGAGGGTGATTAACTGCTCCGAAACCATAGAAAACCCTTGGCTAACCATAAACTTGACGTTCCATCAAGGGTTGTTTGTTTAAGAAATATAAAATAGGAGGAATTGGGGATGATAGCTCCAGAGAAATATAAATAAAATCTAAAGATTAGAAAATAAATCAAGAATGGGTAATTAAATAGAACAAATTCCACCATTTTTGATTTTTCCAAATTTATCAAATGTAGATCAGCTGAAATCACTAGTTTTCTTGCTGTCAGCTCAAGGAGAAAACCATGCTAGCCACAACTATGGGAGAAACCACCCCTGATCGCCTTGAGGTTTTAGGGCTTGTGGTATGGCTAATGAGGCGGTCTTCAATGGCACAGCCTAGGGTAAACAGGATCCACAGACAGCAGTGGAACAAGTGAAAGCTTCACAAACCTATAAAAGGGTGCATTTTAAGACAATTTTTTTTCAAACCATACTATAAAGGGTGTTGACATGTTAACAAAAATTAACGAAACCATCAAACCAAGCTTTGCCGTAGTCTGGAAAACGCTATCATCTTTGCTCCTTGGGATTGCCCATAATTTCCAAGCTGTAAAAACCAGGTTTTCAGGAATCTTCTTTAACGAGGTCAACCTAGATTTGATATCTGAGGAAGACAATTGTGAACCTAACCCAGTCATAAAGGTATCAATGTTGACTAATGCTGGCTTGGGCAGTGTGCCGTACTACTGCTTCTTTTGGAAAGGTTGAAGCAGTGCAAGTAGGCCATGGGTATTAAAGGGTGCATTTTTAGACAATTTTTTTTCAATCTATACTATAAAGGGTGTTGACATGCTAACAACAATTAACGAAACCATCAAACCAACCTTTGCTGTAGTCTGGCAAAAGCTGTCATCTGTGCTAGTGGGGATTGCCCATAATTTCCAGGCAATAAAAAGCAGGGTTTCAGGCATCTTCTTTAACGAGGTCAACCTAGATTTGATATCTGAGGAAGACAATTGTGAACCCAACCCAGTCATAAAGGTATCAATTTTGACTAATGCTGGTTTGGGCAGTGTACCGTACTACTGTTTTTTATGGGAAGAACGTAGATTGTACTGATTCCACCTAGTCCAGGCTCGCAGCAATAAGTAACCACTTTCATCTACAAAGGTCGGAGCTGGTCCTACACGCTTATTTCCGTGTCCCCTGCACTAGTACTAAGTTTCCTTGACAGTATAGTACATTCAAGTAATTCACGAGAATCCCTGCCTTAACAAGGCAGGGATTCTCGTAAATTGGTGGATGAATTGGACATCCATTTGATCTGACCATCTGACCATCTGACCATCTGCCCATCTGGCCATCTGCATCTGTAGCCTTACTTTCACGAATTTGTATTGCTTGGATAGCGCCATAGCTGATTAGGCGGTAAGCTGAGAAGGAGCTGTTGGTGTAACCAACACTGTGTTAACTGTGGTCTACGGATTGGTCTACGGATTTGAAAACTGCGATCAAACGGCATTCACCCTTTCAGTCATGGAGGTGGCAAACTAGAAGAAATGGATTTAAGTAGGGGAGTTGATCTTGGCACGTAAGATAGAGCCTCTATGGGCAGCACAAGATGACCAACAGACAAAGGACGTTCTGATGAAGCGTAAAAATCAACACATGTTACCACTGGTGTGGCGAAGCACTATTGTTTTGTCATTCTTCCTGTTGCCTGTTGGCCTTGGCAGTGCCCAATCCATCGAACCTGACCCTCCAAAACAGATAGTCGCTCAGAGCTCAAGTCAAAAGCCAGTTCAAACTGACGCAAATCTTAGCTTTAAGCAGGTGACGCTCCTGTCTAATGTTTTGCTGATTGTGCTGGTGACTCTGGTACTGTTACTGGTGGCTGCGATCGCAGCGTTGTGGCTGCTAAGAAGGTCTGTGATTCGTGAGGTTGCGCAAATCGTGAGAGCTCACCTCAATGAACTGACTGACTTGGAAGATAGGGTTGCCAGTGCTAATAAAAATGTTCAAAGTATCCTAGAAAAAACTGAAGACATTGCCTTGGAGCTAGATCAGCAGGCGGCAGAGTTTAAACAAGACCTAAGTGTTAAACGAGAAAATCTATCTAAGCTGCTATCCAAATTTTCTCAGTCCCAGCAACAGGCATTAACCACAATCAAGACGCAAAAAACCGATACTCAACAAGAGCTAGAACAATTAGAGACTGACTTTGCATCAAGACTGTCTAAACTCGAGCAAGACGCTAAAAAGCAACGGGATAGTTTTCTGAAGTATCTAGAAAACTTAAGCGCTGAGTTTGCCCCCCAATTATCTGAACTCAAGGGGGATGTGCAAGCCCAGAAAGAGACAATACTGAAGAAACTGAATCAATTAGAGATTGAGTTTGGCTCCGAACTGTCTGACCTGAAAGAAACTGCGGCAAACCAAAAGGACTTAACTTTAAAAGATTTTGAAAAATTAGGGGCTGAATTTACTCCAGAATTATCGAAAATCCAGGCGGATGTGCAAGCCCAGAAAGAGAGAATACTGAAGAAACTGAACCAATCAGAGACAGAGTTTGGCTCCGAACTGTATGACTTGAAAGCCAAGGCTCAAAAACAAAGCAAAGATTACCTGCAAACCTTAGAAAAATCAAGTGCTGACTTTGCTCCTCAACTATCTGAACTTCAGGGGAATGTACAAGAACATAAGGATAAAGTCCTGCAGCAACTAAATCAATCAGAGTCGGATTTTGCTGTTGAACTGTCTGAGCTTAAGGCAACGGCTGATAAAGAAAGAAACAGTTACCTCAAGGATCTAGAAAAACAAACCTCTGATTTTGCTCCTCAACTATCTTTACTCAAAGCCAATGTCCAAGGGCATCAAGATAAAGTATTGGATAAACTTAACCAATCAGAGACAGAGTTTGCCTCAAAATTGTCTGAACTTGAAGCCAAGGCTCAACAGCAACGGGATTTAATACTAGAAAATCTAAAACAGCTAGAGACAGAGTTTACTCCTCAGCTATCTGACATTAAGGTGGATGCTGAACAAAAAGCTCAACAGAAAATCGATTTAGCTCTTCAGAAGCTAGAACAATTAGGAAATGACATTACTGAACAACTTTCAAAATCCCAGTCGAAGATTGAAGGGCAAATTGATAAGACTCTCCAGCATCTGAAAGAGCTAGAGGCTAACTTAAACACTGAAGTTTCTGACTCTCACTCAGGAATTCAAACCCAGAAGGCTCAGACCATTCAGAGTCTGGAAAAATTACAAACAGAGGCTAAAACTCAACTTTCTGATTTACAGTCGGACATTCAAAATCGAAAAGATATAATCCTTCAAAATCTGGACAAATTGGAAACAACCTTGGCTGCTCAGCTGTCTGAGGTCGAATCTGATGCTCAAACCGAGAAGGATAAGATTCTACAACAACTAGCAGAGATTTCCCCAACATCCATTGCAGAAGCTGCTCTGTCTGAAGTGCTGCAAAACACTCAAACTCTGACGGAACAATTAGAATGCCTCAAATCGAACCATCCTAAGTTGTTCTTGAATCCAGATGACTATGTGAATCAGGGCAATACTCTATTCTCTCAAGGGCAGTATCAAGATGCGATCGCTTCCTACGATCAAGTTCTTGACCTTCAACCGAATAACCCTGATATTTGGTATCAGCGAGGTATGGCATTATGGGAATTACAGCAGTATCAAGATGCGATCGCTTCCTATGACAAAGTAATTGAGATCAAGCCAGATGACCCAGATAGCTGGTATCAACGAGGTCTGGCTTTAATGGAACTGCGGCGGTATGAAGGAGCAGTGGTTGCTTTTAATAAGGTGGTTAAACTCAAACCAGACCACTATAAAGCCTGGTTAAGCCGGGGCATGACCCTAAGACGGTTGAGACGCTACGAAGATGCGATCGCTTCCTATGACAAAGCCCTAGAAATTCAGCCAAACTATCATCAAGCTTGGGTTGACCGAGGAGTTGCACTAGGTATGCTACAAAAGCATGAAGAGGCGTTTGGATCCTTCGACCAAGCTGTCCAAGTTCAGCCAGATAATACAGTAGCCTGGTTGAATCGAGGCATGGCTCTGGATGTATTAGAAAGATACCAAGAAGCTGTTGCCTCTTTTGACAAGGCTATTGAATTAAATCCCGACTCCCATAAAGCGTGGAATTACAGAGGTTCTACCTTAGTCAAGCTAGAACAGAATGATCAGGCATTGGAAAGCATTAATCGGGCTTTGGAGATTCAACCTGAGTATGCTGCTGGTTATTATAACAAAGCAATCGTTTATTCTTCCCAGGGTCAAGTCACCTTAGCTGTGGAAAACCTAGAGCAGGCGATTGAGCTAAATCCAAGGTATCGGGAAGAGGCGAGTAATGACCCAGATTTTGAGGGTATTTCAGAAGATGATCGGTTCTGGCAGTTGATTGGAGGCTAGAATCCTCTTTATATCTTGGGTCGCTAAATTATTCCGATCCCATGCTTGCGATCAACTATTAACTAAAGTCTAGTTTAGTCTAGATTGATATAGCAGGAAATCAGCTTGCACCAAGATATTTCTAGAATCCCATATCATACAGCATGGTAGACCTGACCCCAAATCCTAGTTTCAGTTTGACTATTTGCTTAACATACCCCAACCGTGCCGGGATGTTAGCCAGCGTAACTCAAGCGATCGCATCTGTTGGCGGTCAATTGGGAGAAATTATGGTGGTGGAGAAAACTCGGAAAATTGCTACTCGTGAGATTACCGTAGATGCAGCTAGCAGTGAACACGCTGAACAGATTGTACAAGCGGTTAAGGAAGTGCCCGATGTCCAAATCATAAATGTCTATGACCGCACCTTCAACCTCCATCGTGGTGGCAAAATCAGTGTCAACAGTAAAATCCCCCTCAAGCATCAATCTGAATTGGCTATGGCTTACACTCCTGGTGTAGGTCGGATTTGTAAAGCGATCGCATCTGACCCAGAACAGGTCTACTCCTTTACCATTAAAAGCAACATGGTTGCTGTGGTCACCGATGGCAGTGCAGTGTTGGGGTTGGGTAACTTAGGGCCAGAAGCCGCTTTGCCAGTGATGGAAGGTAAAGCAATGCTGTTCAAAGAGTTTGCTGGTATTGATGCTTTTCCTATCTGCCTAGCTACCCAAGATACGGATCAGATCGTGGAAACCGTTAAAACTATCGCGCCGGTTTTTGGTGGTATTAACTTAGAAGATATTAGTGCTCCCCGTTGCTTTGATATTGAAGCCAGACTGCGGCAGGAGTTAGATATTCCAGTCTTTCACGATGACCAGAACGGTACGGCTATTGTCACCCTTGCTGCCTTGACCAATGCCCTGAAGCTAGTGAAGAAATCCCTAGAAGAGGTAAGAATTGTTATTAATGGAGCGGGCGCTGCTGGTATGGCAGTTGCCCGGTTACTCCGTAAAGCTGGTGCAGGTGTAATTTGGATATGCGACTCCCAAGGCATTATTTCCACTAAACGCCCTAACTTGACTGAGCAAAAGCAAGAATTTGCTGTGGATGCTTCGGGTACTCTCGCTGGTGCCATTGGTAATGCCGATGTGTTTATTGGGGTGAGTGTACCTGGGGTTCTAACCCCAGAGATGGTCAGGTCGATGGCAAATAAGCCCATTGTCATGGCTATGGCTAATCCTATCCCAGAAATTCAGCCAGAATTGGTAGTAGATGATGTAGCAGTAATGGCTACAGGTCGTAGTGACTATCCCAATCAGATTAATAATGTTCTGGCTTTTCCAGGGGTTTTTCGTGGCGCTATAGATTGTCGGGCGTCAAGCATTACGGTGAATATGTGTCTCGAAGCAGCTTTTGCGATCGCATCCCTGATTAATCCCAGTGATTTAGATCGAGAACATATCATTCCCTCTGTCTTTGATGAGCGAGTCGCTCCTGCGGTTGCTGCTGCGGTGCAAAGGGCAGCACGTCAGGATGGTGTAGCATACCATTAAGTACTTGTATTTCGATAATTTCATGATTGAGCCGTAGAAATTAGCTATTCTGGCGGCATTTGATCCATTTTTTGAGGCAGGACTGATGATTGTAACCACTACTGATGTTATTCAAGGTGCGATTGTTGAAGAGTATTTGGGAATTGTCACTGCTGAGGTGGTTTACGGCACCAATGCACTGCGGGATTTCTTTGCCGGTATTCGAGATTTAATTGGGGGACGTACTGGCAGTTATGAAAAAGTCTTTGAAAAAGGACACCAAGAAGCCCTCCAAGAATTAAAACAACGTGCCTCACAACTAGGAGCAGATGCTGTGATTGGCATTGCTATGGATACTGGCACCATTAACGTTGATGAAAAGGGGGTGCTGCTACTGATTACTGCAACTGGCACAGCCATCAAAATCAAGAATTAAGGGTTGCTTGACAGTTGACGGGTAACCGTCAACTGTTGTTTAACTAAATCTGCTAAATTTTCTTGACAACTCATACTCGTTACGACTACGATTAAAGAGTAACAATCATAAAGGAATGAGTAAGACAAGATGGTTATCAATCAAGTACCCGACGTAGTATTTAAGACCAGAGTCAGAGATGAGTCAGTTCCTGGACCCAATCCCTTCCGCTGGCAAGACCGCACTACACAGGAAATTTTTGGCGGTAAGCGTATCGTACTATTTTCCCTTCCTGGTGCCTTCACACCCACCTGTTCATCAACCCACTTACCCCGCTATGAAGAACTCTATGATGAGATCAAAGCACAAGGGGTTGATCAAGTGATCTGCTTATCTGTTAACGATGCCTTCGTGATGTTCCAGTGGGGCAAACAGCAAGGGGTTCAGAATATCTTCTTGCTACCCGATGGTAATGGGGAATTCACCCGCAAAATGGGGATGTTGGTAGAAAAAGATAATCTCGGTTTTGGTATGCGTTCTTGGCGCTACTCTATGGTGGTAGATGACGGCAAGATTGAAAAAATGTTTGTAGAACCAGGCTATGAAGATAACTGCCCTACTGATCCCTTCGAGGTCTCAGATGCAGATACAATGCTGAACTACTTGAAGTCAGCTAAAAAGTAACATCCCTCCGACCTTACTTAAGGCTTTATCAGTAGAGGCTTTACCTGCAATGCCTCTACTGTTTTCAGTTTGGTGCATAAGTCCTGATCATCATGGATTTACTTGAGAGTTAAACAAAAATTATTATTTTGGGGGATCAGTAAAATTTTCCCTTCAACGGCTATTGCGTTGATCTAGATAAAATAAGTAATCTTTCAACCGAATAGTAATTCAGAAGTTTGGGGGAGTCATGAGCTACGATTTTGATTTATTCGTTATTGGTGCAGGTTCCGGAGGAATTGCTACAGCTAGACGAGCCGCAGAATATGGGGCAAAAGTAGGCATTGCAGAATTTGACCGTTTAGGTGGAACTTGCGTAAATCGTGGCTGCATTCCTAAGAAGCTGATGGTTTATGCCTCCCATTTTCGTGATCAATTTGAAGAGGCACAGGGATATGGCTGGAGTAAGGTACACAGTACCCTGGACTGGACAACAATGATCACAGCAGTGAATCAGGAAACAGAACGCCTCAATGGCATTTACCAACGTATGTTGGATAACTCCAAGGTAGAACTGTTTCAGGGTTATGCTAAGTTCGTGGATTCCCACACCATAGACATTGGCGGACGCAAAGTAACTGCACAGAAAATCTTGATTGCAGTAGGAGGACATCCAGTCAAGCCCGATATTCCCGGAATTGAACACGGGATTACCTCTGATGATATCTTCCACCTCAAGGAACAACCGAAGCGGATCGTGATTCTTGGGGGTGGCTATATTGGTGTCGAGTTTGCCTGTATTCTCAATGGCTTAGGCTCTGAGGTCACCGTGGTTATTCGTCGTGATCAGATTTTACGGGGATTTGATGCGGAAATCGGTTCCGAGATTCAACAAGCCATGGAGAACCATGGAATCCGGGTGCTAAATAACAGTAGGATCATCGCTATTGAAAAGACATCAGCCGGTCTGAATGTAACGGTACAAGGACAATCACAAACAACTATAATTGCTGATGCAGTCAGTTTAGCTGCCACAGGTCGTATACCCAATATCCAGAATCTAGGTTTAGAGAATACTGGAGTAGCAATTGAAAACGGTGCGATCGCAGTCGATAAGTACAGTCTTACCACAGAAGACCATATCTTTGCCGTAGGGGATTGTACTAACCGCATGAACTTAACTCCCGTTGCGATTAATGAAGGTCGTGCCTTTGCCGATACCGTATTTGGTGGCAAATCCCGGATCATGAGCTACGAGAATGTCCCAACCGCAATTTTTACCACACCCGAAGCAGCTACGGTTGGTCTAAGTGAGGCCGAAGCACGGGAGAAATATGGGGATGCGGTAAAAGTCTATCGTTCTCGGTTCAGACCGATGTACTATATCCTACCCGGTCGGGATGAAAAAACCCTGATGAAGTTAGTGGTTGACCAAAACACTGACAAAGTCTTGGGTGCTCATATGGTAGGAGACCATGCAGCAGAGATTATTCAAGGAATTGCGATCGCATTAAAAACCGGAGCTACCAAAGCTAACTTTGATGCTACTGTTGGCATTCATCCCAGTTCTGCAGAAGAGTTTGTCACAATGCGCTAAGGAACTCAAAAATTTCAATACAGTTGTAACTAGGGCGTATGTTCACGCCCTAGTTTCGTACTATAGCGCTTTCACATCAGATGTGAAAATTTATAGCAATTCAATTCACGAATGCCTCTAATAAGGCATTATTTTTAAGTGCTTAAATACTTTTAGTTCTCAAGTCAACACTACTGAATCAGTATAAATCCTAAAAAAGCCCCTAGAACTGTATTATCAGGAAGGAATGGCTGATGTTTAACTCAATACATCTGAGTTAAACATCAGCATCTAGTGGTAGAAAGCCCAGGTTTCCCGATGTCATCTTTACAAAAAATAGAAAAATTCGTCAAAATACCTAATAAAGTTAAAACCCGCCGCATTGTTTGGTTTGAACGATTAATGGCGATCATTGCCGTGATTAATCTGCTTTTGGTGGTGTTTGACCTCAGCTATATCCCCTTAAGGGATTTCTGGCTACATCAGAAAATTCAGGTATTTAGCTTTAGCATTGGTCCGATCAAATCCAAAGGCTTTCCCCTATCGATTCCCATTCCTGATATCACTCCATTCTACGACCAATTTAAAGGTATTGAAGACAACCGAGATACTAAAAAATATTTGGACAAAGTTGATCAACTGGAAAAGCAGATTAACAAGATAGGATTATCTTCTATAGAAGAGTCTATAGAAGTAGAAAAAAAACTTAAGGAGCTGCGCAAACTTAGCTTAGAAATGATTGATACTAATCCTTTTCAAGTAGCCAATAAAACTGGAAACTTGGAAAAGCTGAAAAATAAGATGCGTAAGCATATACAAAATCCTGATAAGTCAGCAAAAGAGTCATTTGAGGAGTTCTGGACTCAAAAGTACTTAGCAAGCCATAGTCAAGAGGAAGGTTTGGGATTTTTTAACACCGAGATTAAACCCTTAATAGAAACTAACTATTACCGTCCCATTGGAGAAAATGGCGAATTCATAGACCTATTCGGACTAATTGACTTCCCATTTTTTATCTTATTTGGTACGGAGTTTTTGGCTCGTACCTGGTTGATCAGTCGCCGTCATTCTGGACTCAAGTGGCAAAATGCCATGCTGTGGCGCTGGTATGACATATTTTTGCTAATACCCTTATGGCGGTGGTTACGAATTATTCCCGTTACTATTCGCTTAGGTCAAGCTAAATTAATAGACCTGAGTGCCATTACCAGAGAAATCCGCTCGGGATTTGTTGCCAGTATTGCTCAAGAGATGACAGAAGTTGTCGTGATTCAAGTTATTAACGAAGTTCAGGGCTCCATTAGCCGGGGTGAAATTACCAAATGGTTGTCTCAACAGGAAGTCCGCCCCTACATTGACCTTAATGACACTGATGAAGTGTCAGAACTCACCACCATCATGGTAAAGATGACAGTTGATCAAGTATTACCCAAAATCCGCCCTGATTTAGAGGCTCTCATGAAACACTATGTGGACATGGGGATTAAACAGTCCACACTTTATCAGGGACTTCAGAATGTACCAGGACTGGGACAATTCCAGAAACAGCTAACAGAGGAATTGGTGAAAAACATTTTTGAGGCACTCTATGATGGGATTAATACTCTGATACAAGAAGACCCAGTTGCCGACGAACTCCTGCAACACCTACTCAAAAATTTAAGGGAAGTCTTAGGGGCAGAAATTAAGACCAAGGATAGATTACAGGAGATTCAGTATTTGATCACAGCTTGGCTAGAGGAATTCAAAATAAATTATGTCCGGCGCTTATCTGAAGAAGACTTAGATAAAATTTTAGATGAAACCAGAGCAATTCATCAAAAATTTCAGTAAAAATAGTAGTAAAATAAAGTTACTATTAGTCTAATGATTAGTTTTTAAATATAGGCTAATATATAAACTATTTTGCTTGAGCGTAACCCTCTTAAATTGATAATTTAAATTTAAAAGTTATAGAAATTTAAAAAATAAACATTTTTTTTTAATTATTGTAAATAGTCAGAGATCATCATACGGTTTGACCGAATAATGACCATAAGCTAAAATACTTATTATGGGTCAACAAAAACCAAATTGACTTCTAGGGTTAGCTTGCTCTAAGGAAAAGAGCTCTGGAGTGGGAAAGTGCCGACCCACCAGACACCAAGCAGAGATTAGACTTCAAAACTCCCCATCTTCAAGTTTTGATCACGCAAGCATTTGAGCTGCTAATTGCGTTAGCTTCCGGCAAAATTCATCCCACATCTCAATGCTACGCCATGAGTGTTTAAAGTTACCGTAAGGATAGGGTCGCCTTTATGGTTAGGAGGCTTGGCTGAAAATTAAAACTTTTTGATTAAGGCTCCACTAACAATCAGGTTTCGTCTCCAGGGATGAATTTTGCACAGGGTATGCATGGAATTGCTATAATATGCGTACTGATAAACAAAGCCGTTCGCGTAGCGTGGCCTATGGCCTTAAATGCTGGTTTGTCAGCACAACAGTTTTAAAAAAAAGACCAAGAAAACAGAGCGGCAGCGATGCAAAGGTGCGACCCGTGATGGCGAGGGATTGCTCGCCATCACGGAAAACGCACCATTACGGTCTTGGGAAGGCAGCGCGGCCAAAGGGGGTTCCCCCCATGAGCGACTGCATCAAGAGAGGGCAGTCCGTTCTTAAAGCCCAGCGCCGACCTTCGGGTAGCGTCGGCTTTGCCGAAAGCAATAGCTGGATTGGCGCTTGTTGCCTACACTGAACTCAACGAGTCAGTGTGGCAGCTGTCACGCACAAGTCAACAGTCTTCAAGCTAATGACCTTGTGACCCATAGCTCAAGACCAGTAACTAGACATTGGGCTTGTGCTAAGTAGATGTCCATAAGCTTTTGGGCGGTTAGACTTCTTGGAAAAGAATTTGCCATGAAGTGGGTTGACCCCACTTTTTTTATTGGATTGGTGCCATGACTCATCCCCTGATTCCACAACTAATCGATTTAGCCACGCCATTGGCTCAAGATTTAGGATTAGAGATTGTAGAGGCTCTCTTCCAGACCAACAGACGCCCACCCGTGCTGCGTGTCTATATCCGCAACCCCATTCGTGACACTAGCTTGGATGACTGTGAACGGATGAGTCGTGCTTTAGAAGCTCAGTTAGATGCTAAGGACATCATTTTAGACACCTACGTTTTGGAAATTTCCAGTCCTGGGATCACACAGGACTTAAGCACAGACCGAGAATTCATTTCTTTCAAAGGGTTTGGTGTGATTGTTCAGACATCTGAACCTTATCAGGGGCAGCAAGAGTGGCGTGGGCAGTTAATTCGCCGGGATGAGAGCGGAGTTTATCTCAATCTCAAGGGTCGCGCGTTTGCCATTCCCCGTCAGCTCGTGTCCAGAGTAAAACTCGATGATGGGGGTTAAATTTTGCTTGAAGGTTGGTAGGGGGGCAGTACTTGTAAAGACAATGGCTCAACTATAGATCTACAAGTGCTTCTGCCCTACAAGCTTCAAGGTTGAGGATTGAAGTTTAACTTGATTTACTTTAAATCCCAAGACAATTGCCATGGATATATTTAAGATGGAGATTTGCTGATGTCAATAGTTAGTTTGCCTGGACTTAAGGCAATGATAGAAGAAATTAGTCAAAGCCACAATATACCTAGGTCTGCAGTTCAACAGGCATTAAGAGAAGCACTGCTAAAAGGCTATGAGCGCTATCGCCGTTCTCAACGGCTAGACCAACGATTTCATTTTGACGAAGAATATTTTGACAACTTTGAAGTCGATCTTGATATTGAAGAAGAAGGCTTCCGCGTTTTGTCTACCAAAACCATTGTCGAAGAGATACAAAATAGTGACCATCAAATTTCTCTCAAAGAAGTCCAGGAAGTTGCCTCTGAAGCACAATTGGGAGATTCAGTGGTTTTGGATGTGACTCCAGACCAAGGAGAGTTTGGTCGCATGGCAGCGATTCAAACCAAGCAGGTGCTCTCTCAAAAACTCCGAGACCAACAGCGTAAGCTGATTAAGGAAGAGTTTCAAGACCTAGAAGGAACTGTTCTGCAATCTCGATCACTACGGTTTGAGCAGCAGTCTGTTATTATGGCACTCAGCAGTGGTTTTGGTCGGCCAGAGGTAGAAGCCGAACTGCCCAAACGGGAACAGCTCCCCAATGATAACTATCGCATTAACTCCACCTTTAAGGTTTATCTCAAAAAAGTCCGGGAAGGCCCTCACCGTGGTCCTCAGCTGGTGGTATCCAGAGCGGCGGCTGGTTTAGTGGTCTATCTGTTTGCCAACGAAGTCCCAGAAATAGAAGATGAGGTGGTAAGGATTGTTGCAGTGGCACGGGAAGCTAATCCTCCTTCTCGTCATGTCGGACCAAGGACTAAAATTGCTGTAGATACCCTGGAGCGAGATGTAGATCCTGTGGGAGCTTGCATTGGTGCTAGAGGTTCCCGCATTCAAGTGGTGGTGAATGAACTACGAGGTGAAAAAATCGACGTAATTCGTTGGTCTCCTGACCCATCTACCTATATTGCTAACGCTCTTAGCCCAGCCCAAGTGGATCAGGTGCTACTAGTTAATCCAGAAGAACGTCAAGCCCATGTTTTAGTAGCAGAAGACCAGCTCAGTTTAGCTATAGGCAAAGAGGGACAAAATGTTCGCCTTGCCGCCCGCCTTACAGGCTGGAAGATTGACATTAAAGATGCTGCGGAATACAAAAAAGAGACTACAGATATCTCTAAACAGGATACCCTAGAAGAACAAGATGTCGAGAGCAATGAGTTAAAGGAAGATTACGAAGAAGGAGTAGAAATGCCAGAAAATGTACTGGATCCTGAGCCAGTGCTTGATTTGAGTACTCAAGAAGAAGAATGAGGAATTTTAGGGGTTCACCCTGAAGTGAGGAAAGTTTGGCCGAGGTTGAGAATGGTAATGGTATACAATGATAGCCCTAAGCTTGTCGGTTTAGAATGGTAATGGGGTGCGCGGTATCCGCTGTGGTCAAGAATTCTTTGACAGTTTTCTTCCAAACCAATGACTGATTCAATCCTTCCACTTCTGCCCTCGTTACTCTACCGTCTACCCCCTACCGCATACTGCCGGTGGGTGTGGTGATTTTCTTCTTGTGTTAGTCATCCGAGTATCAAGGGTGCGAGTATCTCTACTAGCGATGCAGCGCGGCCAAAGGGGGTTCCCCCCATGAGCGACTGCATCAAGAATAGTTTTTCATCTTCTGCTCACACCACCGGGCACGCCCACATCCGTTTTACCGCCCTCTGACATTGATTTTTGGTTTCATTGGGTAACTCAATCAGGTAAACAGGGCGTTTGTCCAATCGCAAACGCCCTACAAGCCTCCATCTACCGTACCCTTTAAAGAAGGAGGACTTTTGAGATTTTCCAAACCGAAAACCCTTATGAAACCCAACTATCGACGTTGTCTTAGCTGCCGTAAAGTAGCACCAAAACAGGAGTTTTGGCGTATTGTCCGAGTCTATCCGTCACGAAAGGTACAATTAGATCAGGGTATGGGTCGTTCAGCTTACTTATGTCCTCAACTGAGTTGCCTAGCGGCGGCTCAAAAGAAAAACCGACTGGGGCGATCACTGCGTGCATCGGTGCCAAAAAATCTGTACGAAACTTTATGGCAGCGTTTAGCTACCATGCCAAGCAAACCCAATTTAGGTAATTAAAGGGTGAATCTAGCGGCAATTGCTTCCATGTATGTTCGTCCCTGAACATAAGTAATCGTTAGGATACAAAGGAAGTCATTAGTTCTATTGATGCTCTGGTTTCAAAAAGGAGGTGAATTTACTTCGATTATACGCTAGCTACCTTTAAAGGCATACGCGCTGATTAGGCGGTTTAACTGAACCGTCAATGTAGAATGCTGCTTGGCTTTTTTCACAGGAAAGAAGCACGCGATAATAGATAAACTTATCAAACTACCGTTGAGGTGAACACACCAACGAACAAGCATGGATGGTTGATTATCTGTTGAGCATCGCTTATCTTATCGTTTAAGCTTTCCAATAAAGCTTGATCAAGTAAAAAGTCATTCGAGTAGTTGAGTATGGTTTAACAACACGTAGGTACGACAGGGGAATAGTGCATGAACAGCGGCAAAGTCAGAATTTACGAATTATCACGGGAATTGAATTTGGACAACAAGGAAATTTTGAGCATCTGTGAAGGACTCAATATTGCAGTTAAAAGTCACAGTAGCACGATTACAGAATCGGATGCCCAACGGATTCGCACGACAGCCGAAAAATATTCTGACCAACTAGCAGCTGTAAGCAATACCGAAGGTGAGTCATCGGCAAATAAAGGTTCTAAGTTAAGCTCTGGTAAATTAATTCGACCTCCCAAAGGGGAGCGGAAGCAGCAAATTGTCGAGCTCCGTAAGCACAAACGCAGTTCTGGGAATACTTCTAGCCAGAGAACTAATCAAATGGCAATCCCACCCCAACCTCCCATCAAGCCGACTGCTATACCCCCCCGTCAGCCTAGCACTCTCAATCGACCTAAGCAGGTCACTGAAGAGGACACCAAGATTAAGCAGGATACTAAATCCGAACTAGCCGCTAAACCCGAACTAGCCGCTAAACCCGAACTAGCCGCTAAAGCTGAACTAGCCGCTAAACCCAAACCAGAAGCTAAACCCAAACCAGAGGCTAAACCCAAACCAGAGGCTAAACCCAAACCAGAGGCTCAAGCTGAACCAGCGGCTAAACCCAAACCAGAGGCTCAAGCTGAACCAGCGGCTAAACCCAAACCAGAG
>NZ_CEYLVT010000060.1:0-8313 GCF_982860115.1 Moorena sp. | reverse complement strand
GCTAAACCCGAACTAGCCGCTAAACCCGAACTAGCCGCTAAACCAGTCCAGAAGGTGTCACAGGATAGTACTGCCTCACCTAAGGTTACAGAAAAACCAAAATTAACTGGACCGCCTGTAAGACTATCACAAGCAAAAACTCAGCCTTCTAAGGTTGAGCGACCGATCAAATCAAACCAAAAGGGTTCTTCGGGTTCAAAGTCAGTAAAGAGTCCAACTCCTAACAAATCCCCTGTTATCAATAAGCAGTCAACCCCTTCGGAAACATCACCACCAAAACGTTCTAGTTCACCAAGGCCGACCATTCCTGAACTCCAGCGACCTCCAAAAAGAACCAAGCCAGGTCTTGACAAGGACAATTCTCAAGTAGCAGCAATGGATGCTGACTCAACGGGTCTGACAGAATCTGATCAAGACACCAACACCTTAGTCAATGAATCTGAGGAAATGCTCAAGGAGGTCAAGCTCTGGCGACCATCTGTCCCCCGACCTGCTAAGAAGAAAGAGTGGCAGGCAGAAAATGGAGAAGAAGAAGACAAAGTCCAGAAGGGTAAATCCGCCAAACTCAAGCGGCGACCTAAAATGATTCTGGATGATGAAGATGATCTCGAAACAGGATCAGATCAAAACGATAACAAAATCGATGGTTCATTTTCAGTTAGTCTTTCTCTGGCTCGTCCTCCCAAACCAAAGTCTCTGCAAAAACAGCAAACCCAACCAACTACTGCGAGTGTTAGCCACAGGAAGAAGCCTTCTAAAACCAGTAGTAGCAATAAGTCGGATCATCGCGATCGCCGTCGTACACAGAAAACTCAGCCCAAACGCCCAGAACAAATTGTTTTGAGAGACTCACTCACCATTAGAGACCTGGCTAATGAACTGGCTATTGCAGAAACTGACATTGTTAAAATGCTCTTCTTCAAAGGCATAGCTGTGAGTGTTACCCAGACTTTGGATGTTCCTACTGCCACAATGGTAGCTGAGGAAGTGGGAGTCAAGGTCGAAATGGAAGAAGAAGCCTCTGCTGCGACTAAGGTGGAAATGCTGGATGTCCAAGACCTGGAAAACCTCGAGCGGCGTCCACCTGTGGTGACAATTATGGGTCATGTTGACCACGGTAAAACGACTCTACTCGATGCCATTCGTGAAGCAAAAGTGGCTCAAGGAGAAGCCGGTGGAATTACCCAGCATATTGGCGCATACCACGTAGATGTTGAACATGAGGATAAAATTCAACAGGTTGTCTTCTTAGACACCCCCGGTCACGAAGCCTTTACAGCCATGCGGGCAAGGGGAACAAAAGTAACCGATATTGCTGTGCTAGTGGTAGCGGCTGATGATGGGGTACAACCTCAGACCCTTGAAGCCATTAGTCATGCTAGAGCTGCTGAAGTTCCACTCGTGGTTGCTATTAACAAAATTGATAAAGCCGGAGCTCAACCTGATCGGGTTAAGCAAGAATTATCAGAACGGGGCTTGGTCCCAGAAGAATGGGGTGGTGAAACGATCATGGTACCAGTGAGTGCTATCCAAAGGGAAAACTTGGATTCACTGCTGGAGATGATTCTATTGGTCTCAGAGCTAGAAGAACTCTCTGCTAATCCGGATCGACCAGCCAAAGGTACGGTGATTGAAGCTCACCTAGATAAATCCAGAGGGCCTGTTGCCACCTTCTTAGTGCAAAACGGTACTTTGCGGATCGGTGATAGCTTGGTTGTTGGTTCAGTTTTCGGTAAGGTCAGAGCCATGCTTGATGACCGAGGACAGCGAGTCGAACAAGCTAGTCCCTCGTTTGCTGTGGAAGTCCTTGGCTTGAGTGATGTTCCAGCTGCTGGTGATGAGTTTGAAGTCTTTGAGAGCGAAAAAGAAGCCCGGGCAGTTGCTGGTGAAAGGGCTCAACAGCAACGTCAATCTCGCCTGCAAACTCGCATGAAATCACGGCGAGTTACCCTCACTGAATTATCAGCCCAGGCTCAAGAAGGTGAACTCAAAGAACTCAACTTGATTTTGAAGGCAGACGTTCAAGGCTCGGTGGAAGCTATTCTGGGATCCCTCGAACAACTGCCCCAAAATGAAGTGCAAATTCGAGTTCTACTGGCTGCCCCTGGGGAAGTCACCGAAACGGATGTGGACTTAGCCGCTGCTAGTGGTGCAGTTATTGTTGGCTTTAACACTACCTTAGCTCCTGGTGCTCGACCAGCAGCTGAACAGGAAGGGGTAGATGTGCGGGAATACAACATCATCTACAAACTCCTGGATGATGTTCAAGGTGCTATGGAAGGTCTGTTAGAGCCAGAAGAGGTAGAAGAACCATTGGGTGAAGTAGAAGTTCGAGCTGTCTTCCCAGTGGGTCGTGGTGCCGTTGCGGGTTGCTATGTACTCTCAGGCAAAGCCGTGCGCAATTGCCGTTTACGAGTGCGGCGTGGTGGCAAAGTTATCTACGAAGGAGTTTTGGATTCCCTCAAGCGTGTTAAGGATGATGTCAAGGAAGTCAATGCTGGCTACGAATGTGGTATGGGTGTTGATAAATTCAACGACTGGGCGGAAAAAGATATCATTGAAACCTATCAGATGGTAACCAAGCGACGGACTCTCTCCCTGAAGTAGCCCTGAGGGGTGTTCTTACCCAGGCATCCATTGCCGGGTAGGTTGTTTTGTTTAAGGTTGAAGGTTAAAGGTTATTGATACGAGTTGCTCTGTGGCAAGCTTGCAATTGTCAAGGTTCCATCCAAAGCAACTTTTAACCTGTTAACCGATAACCTCCAACCCTAACCCTTCCACATTGTAAGTATTAAGTGTCGCTAAAAGCACAATCCTAAAAAAGCAGATAGGATAGTGTACAGGTAAGCTTAATAGTTTAGCACTTAAGCATTACCCAACTAGATTGATCTGTATTAAATTTTGGTAAGGTGCATATGGCAAGCTTCGTTACATCCGAATCCGGACAATTAGATCACGACACTCAAGTTTGGGACAGTCTCAAACAAGCCATAGCCGCTAGTTCAGGATTTCAACGCTGGCAAATGGAACATCCCTTGGGTGAACAATTTCAGGATTATAGTCTTGATAGCCGAGTGCGTCGTTACTTACGTGAAACTCTAGAAATGCTTGCCTACTGAACTCCCAGCTCGGAGCTACTCCGAGCTGGCATGATGTATTTGGATTGTATTTTCTTTGTAACTTGTGGCATAAACGGGAAAAGCCGACAGTCTTGGTTAAAATTATTCCTTTTGACGCAACGCTAAGGAACACTACCATAGATTGCAAATTGTTGGTGGTATTTTAGTAATGGTATTTTAAAGATTTAGGTAGGTAGAAGTCAACCATTACTCAGTTACTACCTCTGAGCGTTTCCTGTCAACGGTCAACGGTCAATGGTCAAAGGCGGCTGGACGAAAGACAAATGAGGAAGGATAATTAGCATTGCTGCTGATTTTGGAGTTGACATGGCCTTTGAATATCCTGATGACCTGAAATACCTTGATAGCCACGAATATGTGCGGCTTGATGGTGAAATTGCCACTATTGGTATTACCGCCTTTGCCATTGACCAACTGGGTGACTTAGTTCTTCTGGAACTCCCAGACATTGAGGACACCATAGAGAAGGGTAACAAAGAAAATGATGAAAGCTTTGGTACCATTGAATCGGTCAAGGCAGTTTCGGATCTATATTCACCGGTATCGGGTACGGTGGTAGAACGAAATGAGGAGATGATTGAGGCTCCTGAAAAGATTGCAGAAGACCCCTATGGTGAAGGCTGGTTAATTAAAGTGCGGCTGAATGACCCTGATAACCCACTGGAGGGTGTCCTTTCTGCTGAGGAGTACCGTGCCAAAGTCGAGGCAGAGTAGACTATAAATTGCTTATAAAAGCAAGTAACTAAAGATACAGCTATTACGAAGGTTCTGTAAAAAGCTGATAAATAGGGTTGTCATAACTGAACCCGGCTGTGTAAAGTTGTGTATCTAGAATCAATCTAGCAACACGCCTAGGTTGTAGTATGCTAGGTTGTCATACTGTATATTTAGAACTAAATTGCTTTAGGTCTAAATCGCATTAGTTATACATCCGGGCTTTGTGTATCTATAGATTTACCAACTTAGGGGGTCACAGCCCTCAAAAGTGACCCCCACCTTCGCTGCTTAATTCACAAATGGGTTTACTATGCAGAATTTGGATATCCAGGATCAAAAAAATAGAGCAAATACTCAGTCGTTGGTGAAATCTGACCCTATTCTTTCCGCATCACAAACACTACCATCTACCGATGCTTTTGTCAATCGACACATAGGTCTAAATCCAGATGCAATAGAGCAAATGCTCAACGTCCTGGGTATATCCACTATAGATAGCCTGATTGAGCAAACTGTACCCGCCGCTATTTGGCTTAATCAACCCCTGCAGTTACCACCAGCCCAAAGCGAGTATGCTGCTCTGGCTCAGCTAAAAAACATTGCGTCTAAGAATCAAGTATTCCGGTCTTTGATTGGCATGGGATATTACGACTGCATTACCCCACCTGTAATTCAACGGAATATCCTGGAAAATCCTGGTTGGTACACGGCTTACACCCCTTACCAAGCAGAGATTGCTCAGGGACGACTCGAAGCACTACTCAACTTCCAGACTATGATTATAGACTTGACTGGTCTGGAAATTGCTAATGCTTCCTTGCTGGATGAAGGAACAGCAGCAGCGGAAGCTATGAGCATGAGCTATGGTCTGTGTAAAACGAAAGCCAAACATTTCTTTGTTTCCCAAACCTGTCATCCCCAAACTATCGCAGTGGTACAAACCAGGGCTAGACCTTTGGGCATTGAGGTGATTGTTGGTGACCACCGCACTTTTGAATTTGACCAAGACATTTTTGGAGCTCTGCTTCAGTACCCAGCAACGGATGGCACCATATACGATTATCGGGAATTTATTGATAAGGCTCATGGTGCTAAAGCCTTAGTAACTGTGGCAGCTGATATTATAAGCCTTGCCCTGCTTACACCCCCTGGAGAATTTGGGGCTGATATTGCCATAGGTTGCACCCAGCGCTTCGGTGTTCCCCTAGGATATGGGGGACCTCATGCAGCTTATTTTGCTACTCGGGCAGCTTATAAACGGCAAGTACCAGGACGTATCGTTGGCGTATCAAAAGATGCTAATGGTAAAGCAGCACTGCGCTTGGCACTGCAAACCCGTGAACAACATATCCGTCGTGACAAAGCAACGAGCAATATTTGTACTGCCCAAGTGCTGTTGGCCGTGATAGCTTCAATGTATGCAGTTTATCATGGGCAAGAGGGCATCAAACGTATTGCCGAGAAAATTCATCAATTAACGGTTATCCTAGCGGAGGGACTGAAACGCTTAGGTTACAGTATTAGCTCAGAACCATTTTTTGATACCTTGCGCGTAGAATTAAGCGATCGCTCTGTGTCAGGAATTATAGAAGCAGCTGAAGCACGTCAAATTAATCTACGTATTATTGATTCAACTACTATCGGGATTTCCCTGGATGAGACAACGACGTCTAGGGATTTAGTAGACTTGTGGGAAATTTTTGCAAGTTTAGGGGAACCAAGCAGTGCATCCCTACTCTTTACTGTGGAAGAGTTGGCGGCTGAGGTAACACGTAAGGTGGCAGCTGATTTTAATGAACCGTTTGCTCGCCGTAGTACCTACTTAAACAACCCAGTATTCAACCGCTATCACTCAGAAACGGAGTTACTACGTTATTTGCACCGCCTGGAAAGTAAGGATTTGGCTCTAAACACGTCCATGATACCTCTGGGCTCGTGTACCATGAAGCTGAATGCCACTGCTGAGATGATGCCAGTGACATGGCCGGAATTTGGCAAGATTCATCCGTTTGCTCCCCTCTCCCAAACTCAGGGATATCAAATTCTATTCCAGCAGCTGGAAGAATGGTTAGCAGAAATTACTGGCTTTGCTGGCATTTCTCTTCAACCTAATGCTGGTTCCCAAGGGGAATATGCAGGATTACTGACTATTTGTAAGTACCATGAAAACCGGGGAGAAAGCGATCGCAATATCTGTTTAATTCCTACTTCTGCCCATGGCACCAATCCCGCCAGTGCGGTGATGGCTGGTTTAAAGGTGGTGGCTGTTGCTTGTGATGAGATGGGCAACATTGATTTAGATGATTTGAGGAAGAAGGCCGAGCACCATAGCCAAAACCTAGCTGCTCTGATGGTGACTTATCCCTCTACCCATGGTGTGTTTGAACAAGAGATTAAAGATATCTGTGCCATTGTCCACAACCATGGGGGACAGGTTTATATGGATGGGGCGAATATGAATGCCCAAGTAGGACTGTGCCGTCCGGGGGACTTTGGGGCAGATGTGTGTCATCTGAACCTGCACAAAACCTTCTGTATTCCCCACGGTGGGGGTGGACCTGGCATGGGACCAATTGGAGTGATGCCTCACTTAGTAGCATTCCTGCCCAAAACCTTACAGCCTCAACCTTCCACTTTATCTATTGGTGCAATTTCTGCGGCACCCTGGGGAAGTGCCAGCATTCTACCGATTTCCTGGATGTATATTGCCATGATGGGGAGTGCGGGGTTAACTGAGGCGACTAAGGTGGCTATTCTTAATGCTAATTACATGGCTAAGCGGTTAGACCCTTACTATCCTGTTCTGTACAAGGGGAACAATGGATTAGTAGCTCATGAGTGTATTGTAGATTTGCGGACGCTTAAAAAGTCTGCGGGCATCGAAGTGGATGATATTGCCAAACGCCTGATGGATTATGGTTTCCATGCTCCAACGGTATCCTGGCCTGTAGCGGGGACAATGATGGTGGAACCTACTGAAAGTGAGTCGAAGGAGGAACTCGACCGTTTCTGTGATGCCATGATTGCTATCCGCCAGGAAATTAAAGCGATTGAATCGGGTCAGGTAGACCAAACCGACAATCAGCTCAAGAATGCTCCCCATACAGCAGAAGCCTTGATGGTCAGTGAATGGACCCATCCCTATACCCGTGAGGAAGCTGCATACCCGGCATCTTGGTTAAGGGAACACAAGTTTTGGCCTGTGGCAGGGCGCATCGATAATGCCTTTGGGGATAGAAATTTGGTTTGTTCTTGTGAGGGAATGGAGGCGTACATCTAACTCCAGAGTCAATCCTCGAGTGTGGGGAGATGGGGAGATTTGGAGATGGGGAGATTTTTATTAAGGGTAATTATCCTGACATGATATAACTCCCTTATTAATGGGGGTTAGGGGGATTCCGACTCCCTCGGTGCGCTTACAGTCGTCGAATTAAATTCGCCACGGGTCGCACCGCTCCCGACTCCCGACTCCCAACTCCCAACTCCCGATTCCCGATTCCCTACTCCCTACTCCCTACTGAAGATTAACGAGGTGAACCAAATACCTGCACCCAGTAGTGGCGATAGGGACTAGAAGGATCGCTGACATAACCAAAGCCAATTTCTTGATACTGAGGCTTGAGTATATTACGGCGATGACCAGTGCTTCCCATCCATTGCCTAATGGTTTGAGCAGGAGTCGGGTTACCTGCGGCAATGTTTTCACCAACATAGGAATATAGATATCCTGCTGCTTTAGCGCGATCGCTTATTTTAGAACCATCTGAACCAGTATGACTAAAAAAACCATTGCGCACCATATCTTCCGCGTGTAGCTGTGCGGCTTGAGTTAGCTCAGCAGAAAGCTGTAATGGTGGCAAGCCAGCTTTTCGGCGTTCAGCATTGGTTAGTCCAAGCAACTCAGTATTGAGTTTAGCTAAGGATGAGCTACTAGAGCTTAGCACAGTTATCTGCTCCTGAGAACCTCTCTGGAGGGTGTTATTGGAGTAAGGGTTAGCCAGAACTGAGCTAGACTGAAGCGCTATTTCAGATAATCCGAGCAAAGTAAGCGGAGCAATTGCCAAAAATTTAAGTCTATGCATAAATCACCTCATGGGTCAATATCTGCAACAGATCCGATGGCACCCGGTAGCCATTAAAATGGCGCTAGATAGATAGAGCAATCCTATTCAGATTTTCAAGGGGATTGCTCTATCTATCGACTAACTCGGAGCTGAAAAGGTTCCCTAGTTATGAGGTTTATGGAAAATTTTACAGGGGAGGGTTTTTTCGGTTCGCGTAGCGTGGCCGTTCGCGTAGCGTGGCCGTTCGCGTAGCGTGGCCGTTCGCGTAGCGTGGCCAAAAGGCCAAAAGGCCAAAAGGCCGAAAGGCCATCGCATTTTCATCCCTTATTCAGCTATCACCCACATTCCGCAGGTTCATCAGCAAAGGAGATAATATTTACGACAAGGAGCAC
>NZ_CEYLVT010000059.1:9394-34517 GCF_982860115.1 Moorena sp. | reverse complement strand
TAACCTCTCCACAGATTCCTCAACTGTTGTCAGATATTGTCCTAAAATTAATGGCGAAAACTGCTGAGGAACGTTATCAAAGTGCGTGGGGCATCAAAGCGGATTTAGAAGAATGCTTGAACCAGTTACAGACCACTGGCAAAATCGCACTATTTCCCCTAGGTACTCAAGACATTTCGGAAACCTTTCACATTCCCCAGAAACTCTATGGTAGAGAGCAAGAAGTCCAGATACTGCTCGCTGCCTTTGAGCGAGTCGCTGCGTACGCAACTAGCAACAGCCAACAACATCGAAAATCTAACTTCAGCTCCAAACCAGTCCAAAATTTGAGCAATCCCCGGTCTCGAAGTGAAATGATGCTAGTGACCGGTTATTCTGGCATTGGTAAATCAGCACTGGTACGGGAAATTTACAAACCGGTCACTAGGCAACGAGGATACTTTATTTCTGGAAAATTTGACCAATTTCAGCGCAATATCCCTTACTCTGCTATTGTCAGAGCCTTCTCTAGTTTAGTACAACAACTGCTGAGTGAACCAGAAGACCAACTCAACCAGTGGCGAGAAAAACTCCTAGCGGTACTCAATCCTAATGGACAGGTTATCATCGATGTAATTCCTGAAGTAGAACTAATTATTGGTAAACAGCCCACGGTAGGAACTCTTGCCCCTACTGAGACTCAAAACCGCTTTAATTTAGTTTTTCAGAACTTCATCAAACTCTTTTGTGCTCAGGAGCATCCCCTAGTCATTTTCCTTGATGATCTTCAGTGGGCAGATACCGCTACACTGAAGTTGATTGAGCTAATCATGACTAATGAAGAAACCGAGTACTTATTGTTAATTGGTGCTTATCGGGATAACGAGGTCAACGCCACTCATCCGTTGATGCTAACCCTAGATAAGCTGGAGGAATTGGGCGTTACCTTTGAGCAAATTACCTTAGCTCCTTTACAAGAAAACCAGATCAATCAACTAATTGCTGATACCTTACAAACTCAGCCAGAGTCAGTGATACCATTAGCCAAATTGGTGGTGAATAAAACCGCTGGTAATCCTTTCTTTGTCAACCAGTTTCTCCAAACACTTCACACCGAAAACCTACTAAGGTTTAAAGCTCCTGAAGATGGACATCAAGCTCAATGGCAGTGGGATATTTCTGAAATTGAGGCGGTAGGGATTACTGATAATGTGGTAGAGTTGATGGTCAGGAAGCTTAAAAAACTACCAGCTACTACCCAGAAAGTGTTGCAACTAGCTGCTTGTGTGGGCAATTATTTTAACCTCACTACTATCTCGATTGTCTATGAAAAGTCCTTAACAAATACCTTTAGGGATTTACTGAGTGCTATTCAAGAAAGATTAGTGTTGCCAACATCTGAGCTGAAAACTAGTGATGAAAAAATTATCGAGTCTCAACTGGTAATTATCAATTTTCAATTTCTCCATGACCGAGTACAACAAGCGGCTTATGAGTTAATCAATCAGGAGGAGAAAAGGAAAGTTCATCTGAGGATTGGACGGCTTTTGCGCACTAACCTCTCAGAGACCGAGCGCTCGGAAAGGGTGTTTGAACTGGTCAATCATCTTAACGTAGCTCAAGATGCGATTGCAGATCCCACAGAAAGAACGGATTTGGCTCAGTTGAACTTAGACGCCGGAAAAAAAGCTAAGGAAAATATAGCTTATCGAGTAGCTAAAGACTATTTTAAACTAGCCATAGCGTATCTGGATGATAATGCTTGGGAAACTCACTACTCTCTCACCTATGCTTTGTATAAGCAACTGGCAGAGACCGAACAATTGGATAGTAATTTCGAGCAGGCAGACAAATTAATTAACTTGCTCCTATCTCGGGTAGAGTCTCTAGTAGACAAGGCAGATATTTATTTGTTAAGTATTCTACACCAAACCATGATATCCCAGGAGCATAGGGCAATTGAAATTGGTAAACAAGCTCTCGCTCTGCTAGGACTAGATTGGCCAGAACCAGACCAGCTAAAAACTATATCACTATGTTTAGAACGTGCTAGACAGCAAATTAACCACAAAACTCAGGGTCAAGCCCTCAGTGTGCTACTGAATGAACCAGAGGCAAATGACCTAATTCAAAAGAGGATAATTAAGTTATTAAATTGGCTGCTAGTTCCTTCTTATATTACCAAGCAAGACCAATTACACTTTTGGTTAGGGTCTAAAATTGTCGAGCTGTCTTGCCAATATGGCATGGTGGCTGAATCAGCCTATGGTTTTACGGTTTACGGGATGTTAGTCAGTACGGAGTTAGGGGATTCTCAATTAGGCTATGAAATTGGCTGGCTTGCTCTCAATTTGAGTAAGAGATTTAACCAATTAGATAAAGTGGCTCAGGCTTGTTATATATTTGGCAATAATTTGTTTCCTTGGGTGAATCCCTTAAAAGAATCGGAGCAGATTTTAGATGAGGCACTACAGACAGCTTTAGCTTCGGGAAACATTATATTTCTTGGTTATATACTGCTCTATAAATTAGTAAATCCATTTTATTGGGGGAAAAACTTATCAAAAATTATAGAAGAGTTACCTGAGTACTTAAGATTAGTTCAAAAAAATCATCATCGTTTAGCGGAAGATTCAATTTTGGCCTTAAAGCTTGTTCTATGCAACCTTTTGGGAAAAACTAGGGATAGATTTTCGTTTGATATCGAAGACCTCACGGAATCCCAGTATCTAGAAACTTGCCACTCTCATCATGCTGACTATGCCCTTTGCCACTATTACATCCTCAAATCTATACTTATGTATTGGTATGACCAACCCAGTCAATCCCTTGATTATTCAGAAAAAGCCGAAAAAATTATTGCTGTGCTAACCGCTAAGGTTCAGGTTGCTGTCAAAAAGTTCTACGAATCCCTGAGTTTAGCTAGTCTCTACCCCTCGGCTTCAGAGGTTGATAAAAAGCACTATTGGCAGCAGCTGTTAACAAACCAAGAACAAATGAAAGGTTGGGCAGATAACTGTCCTGAAAACTTCCAGCATTACTATCTGTTGCTAGCAGCAGAGATGGCTCGTTTATCTGGTCACCATCTAGAGGCCATGGAGTTATATGACCAAGCGATCGCTTCCGCTGAAGACCATGGCTTTATCCAGAATCAAGCCCTAGGGAATGAATTAGCCGCTAAGTTTTGGTTAAGCCGAGGCAAAGCAGACATTGCTCAAATTTACATTAATAAAGCTCACTATAGCTATCAGCTTTGGGGGGCAATACGTAAAGTCGAAGATTTGGAACAGAAGTATCCCGACTTACTGGTTAACAGAACCCAGCAGTCTTCCAACTCTTCCACCCAAACCATTAGCAGTACTACTACCAGCAGCACTAGGTCAGACCTGATACTGGATTTAAACACAGTAGTCAAAGCATCTCAAGCTATTTCTGGGGAAATCGTCCTAGCTCAGTTGCTCAATAAGTTGATGGAAATTGTAGTAGAGAATGCTGGAGCGCAGTTTGGTTGTTTAATTTTACAACGAGATCATCAACTGTTCATAGAAGCCACTAAAGATGTTGAGGGAGTTGACCAGACTCGGTTGCAGTCAATCCCACTAGCAACCAGTGACCAGTTACCCAAAGCCCTGATTAACTATGTGGCTCGTACTGGCGAGAATTTAGTTCTCAATGATGCCGGTGCTGACTCCAAGTTTGCTAACGACCCTTACCTACAGACCCGCGAGCCCAAATCTGTCCTTTGTACTCCGATCTTAAACCAGGGCAAGTTGGTCGGCATTCTCTATTTAGAAAATAATCTAACCCCAGGAGCCTTTACACCAGACCGATTAGAAGTGTTAAATCTGCTAACGTCTCAAGCAGCAATTTCCTTACAGAACGCTCGACTTTACGAACAGCTCGAAGCATTGGCTCAAAGTCTACAGGTGAAAGTAGACGAAAGAACCCAAGACCTACAGAAGGCTTTACAGGCAGCAGAAGTGGCTAACCAAGCTAAGAGTGATTTCCTCTCCAACATGAGTCACGAACTCCGCACTCCTCTCAATGGCATCCTTGGCTACGCCCAAATCTTAATGCGCGATCGCAATTTCAATCCTCGTCAAACCAATGGTTTAAAAACTATCTACCAAAGTGGCAACCATCTATTAACTCTAATCAACGATCTCCTCGACATTGCCAAGATTGAAGCTGGCAAGATGGAACTCTATCCTACTGACTCGCATTTGCCCACGTTTCTGGAAGAAGTAGTAGGAATTATCCGTATGAGAGCATTAGAAAAAGATATTTTATTCAAGTACCAGCCAGGGGATAATCTTCCCTCTGGGATTCGAGTCGATCAGAAGCGACTGCGGCAGATACTTCTCAACCTGCTGGGCAACGCCGTCAAATTTACTGATCGTGGTCAAGTAACGTTTAAAGTCAACGTACTCAATAACCAAAATGGAGGAGTTAACCATCAGGTCAATCATCCCCAGACTCTACGTTTCGAGGTGATTGATACAGGAGTGGGAATGACTCAGAAGCAGTTAGAAACAATTTTCCAACCCTTTGAACAAGTTGGAGATATCCACAACCGTGCTGATGGTACAGGCTTAGGTTTAACTATTAGCCAGAAACTGATCGACTTGATGAAGGGAGAATTAAACCTTAAGAGCGAGCTGGGCAAAGGTTCCACGTTTTGGTTAGATGTCACCTTCCCAACTTTGGAAATAGCTTTGAAAACAGAACAGAATTTAGTCGGTCAGGTAATTGGTTATCAAGGAGTTCGCCGCAAAATATTGGTAGTAGATGATAAACTCGAAAACCGTGCTGTCTTGCAAAACATGCTGGAGCCGTTAGGATTTGAGGTGGTTTTAGGAAACAATGGTCTCGAAGAAGTACAACTGGCTTGCAAAATCCAACCCGACTTGATTTTGACTGACCTAGTTATGCCTGTCAAAACTGGTTTTGAAGCTGTTCAGGAAATTCGACAGATACCTCAAATCCAGAATATAACCATTGTAGCCGTTTCAACCAGCATCTGGGAAATGGATGAAACTAAGAGCAGAATAGCTGGTTGTGATAATTTTATTTCTAAACCAGTAGACCAACTACAGTTACTCCAAGTATTAGAGCAGCATTTAGCTTTGGAGTGGATCTATGAAGACACTGCTGCGCGTCAAAAATCTGATATTCAACCAGTAGCCAATCCCTCCAAAAAAGAATCATTAGAGGAAGTATTAAATGAATCATTTATAATTCCCCCAAACTCGGAGATGGAAGTGTTATATGAGTTAGCGATGCTTGGGAGTATGAGGAAAATTTGTGAACGAGCGGTCTATCTTGAGGAGTTGGACGAGAAATACCTTCCTTTTGCCAACAAACTCAAGGAATTAGCACAAGATTTTCAAGAAGCGGAGATTTTGGCTTTGGTAGAAGAAAATCTATCAATGTCCAATTCTAACTAAAAACTTTGCTGAAGATTTCAACAGAAGGGTCAACTTCCAGCCACACGGTAGCTCCACAATCTTTGGGGATTTAAATTAGCGCTATAGTTAATCAAAGGTGAGGTTTTAAATAGCGCTATAGTTTTGTCAAGACCGGTCAAGAAGATCAAGTAATCGTTGAATATACCGATGACGGTTGCGGGATTGTTAAAGACAATTTGAAGAGAATTTTTGAACCATTCTTTACAACAGCTAGGCATCAAGGAGGAAGTGGTCTAGGATTGCATATTGTCAATAACTTAGTGGTTCAAAAGCTGCAAGGGACAATCAAGGCTGAAAGTGAGGTGGGTGTGGGAACACAATTTGTGATGACTTTTCCAGCAATCAAAGAATCCAAGGATGAGGTGTATGATAATGCTCAACCAAATTAATGAGGTAATAACTGATGATGATGATGAGGTAGTTTTTGAAGAGGATCAAGACCTAATTTTCGAGGATGATGAAGAATTATGTTTTGATGAAGATGAAGAATTAGTTTTTGATGAAACGGAAGACTCTAATCACTCAGAGGAAAGTCAAACGGCTTGGAAAATGATGATAGTCGATGATGATATCAAAGTCCACAAAGTTACCAAGCTAGCCTTAAAACAATTCACATTTGATGACAAACCCTTAATCTTTATTTCTGCTTATTCTGCTGACGAAGCCAAACAATTAATTGCCGATAATCCCGATACAGCCTTCATGTTGTTAGACGTGGTAATGGAAACCAATGATGCGGGATTAAGAGTTGCCCAATCAATTCGGGAAGAGCTAAACAACAAATTGGTGAGGATTATTTTACGCACTGGTCAGCCGGGAGAAGCCCCTGAAGAATCAGTTATTCTAAATTACGATATCAACGATTATAAGCTTAAAGTTGAACTGACTCGACACAAGTTAGTGACAACAGCGATTACAGCCTTGAGATCTTACCGTGATCTTATCACCCTGGAAAATAGTCGTCAAGAATTATCAACCCTTTATGGACAATTACAGGATTTTAATCAGAACTTAGAGGAATTAGTTCAAACCCGCACCCAGGAATTAGAGAAAGCTAAAAAAGTCGCTGATGCTGCCAACCAAGCTAAAAGTGAATTCCTCGCCAATATGAGCCATGAACTGCGGACTCCTCTCAACGGTATCTTAGGTTATGCACAAATTCTCCAGCAGGACAGAATCTTAACTCCCCAACAACAAAATGGCATTAGAATTATTTACCAGTGTGGCAAACATCTACTAAATCTGATCAATGACATTCTCGACTTCTCTAAAATTGAAGCGAGAAAAATGGAATTTTCACCCATAGATATTAATTTAAAAAAATTTCTTATTGAGGTGGTAGACGTTTGCAATATTAAAGCTCAGCAAAAAGGAATTTCCTTTATTTACCAACCCGGTGATAAAATTCCCAAGGGTATCTCTGTTGACGAAAAACGTCTGCGACAAGTTTTGCTAAACTTACTGGGAAATGCCATTAAATTTACTGACCAAGGTAGAGTCATATTTAAGGTTGAGAGAATAAGGGTAAGGCAAAATTCACCACAAGTTGATTTCGCGCAAGTCCGTTTCTTAGTTGAAGACACAGGCATAGGTATGCCAGAAGAACAACTAGAAAAAATATTTTTGCCCTTTGAACAAGTGGGAGATAGGTCTCGCTGTGCTGAAGGAACTGGACTCGGATTAACTATTACCCAAAGAATTGTCAACATGATGGGGGGTAGTCTTAAGGTTGAGAGTACCTTTGGCAAAGGCAGTATTTTTTCTGTAGAGATAGAGTTTCCTGTATCAGAGATTAGTGAGTATACTTGTCAAGTCTCTCCAAAAAGAATTATTGGTTTAACTGGACCGTCCCCAAAACTATTGATAGTAGACGACAAATGGGAAAATCGCTCTGTGATCATCGAGTTGTTGCAACCCCTAGGATTTAAGGTGCTAGAGGCAAGTAACGGACTTGAAGGGTTAGAGCAAGCAGCCAAGGAAAAACCAGACCTTATTATGGCTGATGTGGTCATGCCTGAGCTAGATGGCTTTGAAATGACTAAGCGCATTCGTGCTACACCAGACTTGAAGAATATTGTGGTGTTTGCCTTCTCAGCTAGCGTATTTGATTCCTATCAGCAAAAAAGTCGGCAGGCGGGTTGTGATGATTTTATTACTAAGCCATTACAAGTTGAAGAATTACTGTTAAAGTTACAGCAGCATCTGCAACTGGAATGGGTGTATGAAGAGCTTGAATCAAACCCACAAACCACAATTGATTCATCCTCTGAGGATAGTCCAGCAGAAGGGATTGTACCTCCTCCAGCGGATGTACTAGTCGAACTCTATGAACTTGCAAAGAGAGGCAATGTGTTTGCCATAAACCAAGAACTAGAAAAGCTAGAACAATTGGATGATAAATTTGCGATCTTTGCCAAAACCATTTATCAATTTACTGATAATTTTAATATGAAAAGAATTCGGAACTTTATTAAAAACTATCTTGATTAAATTTTAATTTAAGTAGGTGATTTGTAAGCATTCAGCGGTCAGCGGTCAGCGGTCAGCGGTCAGTGGTCAGCGGTCAGCGGTCAGCGGTCAGCTTATTTTATTCAAAAGCACCGATCTAGTAGCGCTAATCGCTGATAGCTTATGATAATAAGTTAATCGGATTTGAGATCATTTGTTATTTGTTATTTGTCTTGAGAGCCACAGTTAATTGAGTCCAGTTTTGCAGCAAATTCTAGAGCAGCTTTAATACTATCGATATTACCCTCAATCCGTGCAATTTGAATCTCAGTCAGTAACTCACCAATTTTAGAACTAGGGGATAACTTAAGGGATTTGATTAAATCTTTACCAGTAACTAGCGGTGTGGGATGGGCAACCTGGTCATTGGGATTCAAATAGTGCTCAATCAAGGGTCCTATAGTATCCACAGCCATGCCCCTGGCAACTCCCAAAAGCGCTACCACAGGAAAGACAGGTCCAACGTTAAGAAAGAAGAAATACTGCTCCCGTAATGAGATCTCCTTGGCAGTAGTATAAGACAGCAATTGGGGCAAATGTTGGATTGCCCTGACTACTATCCGAGTCTGAACACGAGAGTACTTTAACGCTAACAGCTGTTGTTCAGCAACTGCGGGTATTGATGATAATAAATTTGCTAGCTTAGCCAAATTTAGCAACGATAAAGAATGCTTAGTCACCTTTAAGTTCAATTCCACCCCAAGCTTAGGCCAGGTTTCTGCCAGTACCATCGCGGATTGGTTAATTGCTGCCATGTGCTCGAAACCCTCAGCGGTGGCATCAGGCAGCCATGGTCGTAATACATTATCCTCCCAGGCCGCTTTTAGCCAAGGTACACCCTGAGGTGACTTGAGGAGATAGCCCAATTCTGTCCGTACTCGTTCTGCTGCAATTTGGCTCAATAACGGTGCTACCTTTCTAATCGCTGATTGGGTGGCTGGGTCAATCTGAAAACCCAACTGAGCGGCTTGTCGATAACCCCGCAGTAATCGTAATGGGTCATTTTGTAAGTTTTCTGGTGACACCATCCGGATTATCCCTTTATGGCAATCCAACATACCTTGTAATGGATCAATGAATTGCTTGGTGTGGGGATTAAATGCGATCGCATTAATCGTAAAATCTCGCCTATGTAAGTCAGCCTCTAAGCTATCCCCGTCTTGTTGAGCAAAGTCAACTGTGGCGTTGCCAAACACTACCCTAGCTATTTGACGCTGGGCATCCAAAACCACAAATCCGGCCTTATAACGTCTTGCTAGCTTGCTTGCTGTCCGTACTGCTTTAGTGGGTAAAACAAAGTCTAAGTCTAAGTAATCTGACTGTCGGTTGATCAGAGCATCCCTAACCGCACCACCCACCAAGCAAGCGTCAGAAGGGAGTAACTCCCAGTTAAACGGCCAATTTTCGGGTGATAGAGCAGTTTGATAATTAGTCATAGTCATTTTCTGAAATATCAGAATGAATACTATATATCAATATGTGCTAAACTCGAATAGATAACATCGCAACTTCGGAATCGTAAACAGAAATTTTTTGGAAAATAAAGTAGTCAACAAAGTACCCAATAGTTAACTATTTTATCGTATAAGCTACTCAAAAAATGTCTGGTTTGAGCTATGCTAAAATAAAGGAATTGGAGTTTAAGCAATGTGTATTTGCATTAACTGCCACTACGTAGACCGCTGTACTACATACCATGCTGTGGAAACCCAGCATCAGGTTCCTCACCTGACGGAATCTCCCAACTTTGAAGCGGTTGAGCCTACCATCAATGTCAATATCCGTTCTACTGAAGATATAATCGAAATGGAATGGGACGTTGTGGGGTGTAATAGCTTTAAGCAGGAAACTGGCAAGTGGGCAAAGCTTCGTCCTGGTGAGCTGGTACCAACCTGATGGGATTGTGAATTTTAGGTATTCTGGCGAGAAGCTCCACTGTGCACCTAAGATAAGCATCGGATTAATCGCCAGTAAAGTTTTAATTTAACCGAGCAAGCTTTTGATAAAAGCTCGAATTGCTACTCGTTGTGTTTGTCCAGTATTTTCTATAATACTGGTTTAATTGACAAAAAAGACACGATCGAGCCAAGATATTAAAAAGTATTAATTTTTGTAACGCTGGATGTCTTTTGAGCTTTTATCGTTGGAAACAGTCCAGGACATAGCTAAGGACTATGGGTACTGGGCAGTTTTTTTTGGGATTGCCCTGGAAAACGCTGGGGTTCCCATACCGGGAGAAACCATTACCCTGGTAGGTGGCTTCGGTGCAGGTAGCGGCGAACTCAATTATTGGGTAGTCCTATGCTCTGCGATCGCTGGTGCTGTCTTAGGAGATAACTGTGGTTACTGGATTGGGAAAATCGGTGGTTGGCCCTTACTACTGCGAATTGGGGGTTTAGTCCGGATCACAGAAGCACAACTGACAGAGGCTAAAACCGAATTTCGTAAAAACGCTGCTAAGGCAGTTTTTTTTGGTCGATTTGTGGCAATACTGCGGATCTTTGCTGGTCCAATGGCAGGGATTGTTCAAATGCCTTACCCAAAATTTCTATTATGCAATTTCGCTGGTGCTAGTATCTGGGCATCGGTGATGGTCAGTTTATCTTACTTTTGCGGACGCTTGATACCTCTGGAACTATTAATCTCTTCGGTATCTAAATTTGCGATTATTGCTCTGATTTTGGTGATTGGCTCGATTGTTGTTCCTAAATGGTTTGAGTCTCGTAGACAGAAATTGGAGATCGGGGATTAATTGAGATTGGCTAAGGGTAATCGGTAATTGGTAGTTAAGGATTACCGTAACCCAATTACCGTAACCCAAAATTCCTAACTCCTGGTTTTTGCTGACCACACCCGAGTGGGTAATCCCCACAAGTAGATGAAACCCTCAGCAGCCTTGTGGTCAAACTGGTCTTCTGAGGTGTAGGTAGCCAGTTCCGGAGTGTAGAGAGAATTCTCTGACTGACGTCCTACAATTACGGCATTACCCTTGAAAAGTTTAACCTTGACTGTACCGGATACCCGCTCCTGGGTTTTTTGAATGAAAGCATCCAAAGCCTCCTTAAGAGGACTATACCACAAGCCTTTGTAGACCATTTGACTGTAGGTGTCTTCAATCCCTCGCTTGTACTGGGTAACATCAGCGGTCAAGGTCAGACTTTCCAAGTCACGATGAGCTTTAATCAAAACCGATAGCGCTGGTGTTTCGTAAATTTCTCGGCTTTTGATACCGACTACCCGGTTCTCAACCATGTCAATCCGTCCCACACCGTGATTGCCAGCTAACTCGTTGAGTTGACTAATCAAAGTCACGGGGTCAAGGAGATTACCGTTAAGTATAGTGGGGACACCCCGCTCAAAGCCGATTTCAATATATTCTGGCTCGTCTGGTGTATTTGCGATCGCTTTTGTCATGGCATAAACTTCCTCTGGTGGTTCTACCATCGGATCTTCAAGCACCCCCGCTTCAATACTCCGCCCTAGCAGGTTACGGTCAATGCTGTAGGGGGAAGACTTTTTCACTGGTGAGGGAATACCAAAACGCTCACCATATGCGATCGCATCTTCACGAGAGAAACCCCATTCCCTAGCTGGTGCCAATATTTTCAAGTTGGGGTTAAGGGCGATAATCGACACATCAAAACGCACCTGGTCATTGCCCTTACCGGTACAACCATGAGCTACCGCATCTGCACCGTATTTTTCAGCAGCCTCCACCAATAATTTAGCAATCAGGGGACGAGCCAGAGCAGTAGAGAGGGGATAGCGACTTTCATAAAGAGCATTAGCCTGAATGGCTGGAAAAGCATAGTCCTTGACAAAGGTATAGGTAGCATCAGCAACCAAGGATTCTGTTGCCCCAGCGTCCAAGGCTTTTTGTCTGATTGGTTCTAATTCATCTCCCTGACCTAAATTTGCCGCTAGGGTTATCACCTCCTTTACTCCCCATTCTTCTTTAAGATAAGGGATACAAACCGACGTATCTACGCCACCGGAATATGCTAGAACAACTTTTTCAGCACGGCTCATGATAGTTTCACCCTGTGGAAAACAACAAAATATCTATTCTATCCACATATTTCCAGAAAACGGTTGCTGAATTGCCACAAAATTCTAATCGTAATCCGCTTCAACAGTATCAATCCAAGCCAAACTAGTCCCTGGATAATAGTTGCCTAAAATTTCTTGATAGGTGTAACCTTGCTTAGCCAAGTCACGAGCTCCAGTTTGACTCATACCCTGACCACCAAATACATTTTTGACAATATGGTCAGAAGCCGCGTACAAGGACTCTACCACCCCACCTTTGTAACTTAGAAAAATGCCGCGAGTTTCTTGAACTGCCTGAGCCGTGGTGTTCCACTCATATTTGATTCCTTTGTAAACTTGCCAACGCTGAGTGTTTCCCAAATCATAGAACTTACTAGCGGGTCGAATCGCATGAACCAAAGCATAGGAGCGAGCAGCAATGGCTTGTGCTTTCAGAGCTGCCATTGGCCAACTAGGATACACTTCCGCTCCCACCACAGAAGTCAGGTAAAGCTCAAGGTCAACGTAGTTTACTGCCAAGATGCTATCTCCCTTAGAAATCAATAGCAAATCCCCTCGATACCACCGATTTCCTACTAATACATATCCTCCGTTAGTTGGCTTCACCCAAAGCCCTGCGGGGGTCTTATAGTTACCAATTTGAATATAGTCCCCTAATGGTTTAACATTACTTCCCTGATTGGCGGTTAGTTTACCCAGGGGCTTACCCCTAGCATCCAGTAACTCACCCGGTGTTGAGGTAGCCACTACCAGAGACTTAACACCATTGGCTACAGCAACTCGCATTTCTAGGATAGGAGCATCATTCAATGGCTTTGGTGCTGGTTGCTGATTTTTGGTAGCTTCTTCAGACTGGCTGGGCGGCTGGTTGTTGTGATTAGAAGACTCAGTCTTGGCTAATTTATCCGATTTATCCTGGGATTTATCCTTGGTAGTAGCAGTAGATTGTTTACTGTCTTGCTTGCTAGAGGTTGATGCTTCGGTAGCTTTAGTTTGGGCTAGGGTTGGTGAGGGGGGTGACTTAGAGACAGTGGAATTCTGATCCTTGGGGGTAGGAGATTGGGATGGTGTTTGACTTGTGGCGGTAGAGGTTAGTTCAGATGTGGTGGTATCCTCTTGGTTAGACAACCCATCCGACTCAGGGGAAACTTGATCTGGGGAATTTGGAGCAGAAGACCTTGAGGAAGATGTTTCTAACTCAGAGCCAGGTGACAGAGATTTCCCTAAGACTAAAGGTACAGATAGGGCAATTGAAAATAGGGCAATTGACCACAACACTGATTTCTTCATTCGTGAGTAAAATTAAACACTTCCTTCACCTGCTATTACACTATATAATACAGCAGTCTGATTGGGATTCTGGACAGTTACAGACAGCTTATCCCCTCCTTAGTTTCTTAAAGAAGGGGAGCAAGGGTGATTCCTGAAAACCGATGAAGTTGTTATTTACAGAAAGCTTGGAATAACAGATCAGGATCAAAAGAATTTTTGATTTGTGGGTTTACCGTCAAAAAACCGATTTGAGCCTTTCTGTAATAAATTGCAGGGGGTAATTCTGTGCTGGGGTTATAGGCACTGAGGTGTGACTTAGAACTCCCATAATTTCCCTGCCGATTCCACACACTATGTTCGCCAGACAGATTACCATAATCCCCTAGCTGATTACAAATCGACTTTTCATCCACAGGGTTACTAGAAACTAAACCCAGGAAAGCACCATCAGCTCCCACCAAGTAAGCACGACCATCAAGTTCAAAAAGTGTTTGGGCAAGACTGCGACTGGCAAAACAGTTACCGAACACAACGGAGATACCTAACATCAAACCAATCTGTTGGGTAACAGAAACTCTGCTCATGGTTAACCTAGATTTTAGTAAATCAGAAATATTTATTCCTCTAGGATTCCCATCAGACTCGGTAAAGGAACACCTGGCCAAAAATTTCTATCTAAAAGCAGAAGCAGATGGAGGATTAATAAGGTAAGGGCTAGTTAACACTCAAGCTTTGATCCCCTCAAAGATCGGCAGGGGGGTCAACCCTCAACCTGCTAACCTTGGCCAAAAGGCCACGCGTGCGCGAACAACCTGCTTACTTTCAACCTTTAACTTTCAACCTTTAACCTTGGCCAAAAGGCCACGCGTGCGCGAACAACCTTTAACTTTCAACCTTTAACTTTCAACCTTTAACTTTCAACCTGCTATTCTACCCTACGGGAACGCCAAAAGCGAAAAACCTTGGCCAAAAGGCCACGCTACGCGAACAACAATCACTTACTTTCTTCCAGTCAGCCAATAGGTGATCATCTCTCCTTTGCCCTTAACATTAATAATCCCTCGCTCTTCAAACAAATACTTGTCTCGTAAACGCTCGTAAGTGTTAGCAGTAACTTGAATTTTCCCAGGTTCCCCTTGAGAGTCCATCCGAGATGCCACATTAACCGCATCCCCCCACAAGTCATAAATGAACTTCTGGATACCGATCACCCCAGCTACTACAGGACCAGTGTTAATCCCGATGCGCAGGCGGAATGCTTCTCCATCATGCCGCTGGAAACGACTAATTTCCTGTTGCATATCCAATGCCATGTTTGCGATCGCTTCTGGATGGTCATCTCTAGGGTTAGGTAGACCACCAACAACCATGTAGGCATCTCCAATGGTCTTAATTTTCTCTAATCCATGGTGCTGCGCTAGTTGGTCAAAGCTTGAGAAAATTTGATTAAGTAGATTAACCAATTCTGTGGGAGAGATCCGAGCAGAAAGCTTGGTAAACTCCACAATATCAGCAAAGAGAATTGTTACTTCGTCAAAGCGATTTGCAATAGCTTTTGGCTCTTGTTTTAATCGTTGGGCGATGGAGTGAGGCAAAATATTCAACAACAAGTGTTCCGACTTTTCTTGTTCAGCTCTTAGTGCTGCTTCTGCTTGTTTCCGCTTGGTAATGTCGGCGACAGTGCCTTCGTAGTACAGTAGTTTCCCTTCAGCATCACGCACAAAACGAGCATTCTGAGACGTCCAGATAATTTTGCCATCTTGTCTATAAACCCGAGCTTCAAAATCAGAGATAGCACCATGCTCCTCAACAGCAGCAATAAACTCAGCATAGCTGTTGGGATTGACATAGAGTTGCTGTTCAATATCGGTCACTTTAGCCACTATTTCTTCTGGGCAAGAGTAGCCATACATCCGAGCTAAAGCTGGATTGACACTCAGGTACTGCCCATCCGGTGTAATCTGAAAAATCCCCTCAGCAACATTTTCAAAGATGCTACGATACTTCTCTTCAGCTTCCTGGAGTGCATCTAGAACCCGTTTGCGCTCCGTAATATTACGAGCAACCCAAATCACACAATTGTTTGGCAGGGGTGAGACGCTCGCAGCAAACCACACCTGGGAATTATGAGGGGTACAGTGTGAAGTATGAAAGGGTTTGTCAGTTTGCCCAACTAGCTTTTGGCCATTGAAGTCCGAAAGTTTTTCATAATCGGATAAAGTGTGACAAGATTTGTTAGTTTGATGGACTATATTCTCGGAATCGAAGTCCGAAAGTTTTTGGCCATTCAAGTTTGATTTAGAACTAATTGCATCCTTAATACTTCCTAGTTCATAATTTCCTATGGGTAAGCTATATTCTATATTCAAGGTTTGTTTAGTATCTAAGACTTGCCGGATATGAGTGACAAAAAGTTCAGCTTGCTTGGGGGGCAAAACCTCGTAGACACTCTTACCAAGTAGTTCGGTCGTTGGACTATATAAAACCTCAGAATTGGTAGAGACTACTTTCATGTATCGTCCTTGAGCATCAAAAACAGTAATCACATCTGTCATCGCCCCAAATAGCACCCGCAACTCAGCTTCGGATTTACGTAGTGCTGCTTCGATGTGCATGCGCTCTACAATCTCAATCCGTAGTTGATGATTAGCGTCCCGTAGTGCTGCAGTCCGTTCCTCCACTCGGGTTTCTAACACTTCATTGGCTTTTTGCAACGCTTCCTGAGCTTGCTTACGCTCAGAGATGTCTTCCACAGTACCTTCGTAATAGAGCAAATTACCATATTCATCTTTAATGACACGGGCATTTTCGCAAATCCAAGTCAAACTGCCATCCTGACGATAGACTTGAGACTCGAAATCCACTAACATACCATTTTCTTCTAATAACTGGATGAATTGGGAGCGACGGTTCGGATCAACATAAAGTTGCTGCTCAATATTAGAGACAGTATTAATTAATACTTCTGGGGACTCATAACCATAGATGCGAGCTAAAGCTGGGTTGGCACTAAGGTAACCTCCTGACGGGGTGGTTTGGAAGATGCCTTCTACAGCATTTTCAAAGATATTGCGATATTTCACTTCAGCTTGCCTCAGCGCTTCTTCAGCTTGCCGACGCTCGCTAATATCAATCCCAATAGTGAAAGCAGCTGAGCCTTGATGGTACTTCTGGGCAACAATTACATAGTTTCGCTTTTCGTCATTGACAATAGCCGAAACCTCTCGGGAAGCATCTTGCTCTGAGCTAGCAAAAAACTCTTTGACAAAGTCATTAAACTCTGAGCTAGCCTGGAGAAACCCAATGTCTTGACCCACAAAAGCCTCTGGGGGCAAGTTAAACGTTTTGGCTAAATGGCGATTCACACCCAAGTAGCGCAAATCTGAGCTAATCCAAGAGACAATCCCCGGTACTGCCTCTAAGACAGCCTGTAACTGATCTTTGGTCTTGCGCAGGTCATCAAGAGCCTGCTGACGTTCGGTAATATCAATCCCAACGGTGAAAGCAGCTGAGCCTTGATGGTACTTCTGGGCAACAATTACATAGTTTCGCTTTTCGTCATTGACGATAGCCGAGACCTCTCGGCAAGCATCTTGTTCTGGAGTGGCAAAAAACTCCTTGACAAAGTCATTAAACTCTGAGCTAGCCTGAAGAAACCCAATGTCTTGACCCACAAACCCCTCTGAGGGCAAGTTAAACGTTTTGGCTAAATGGCGATTCACACCTAGGTATTGCAAATCCGAGTTAATCCAAGAGACAATCCCCGGTACCGCTTCCAACACGGCCTGTAACTGATCTTTAGCTGCCCTTAGTTCTTCTTGAGCTTCCTGACGTTCTCGCACCTCGGTCATGAGCTGAGCATTAGATGCTTTTAAGTCAGCTGTTCGTTGTTCAACCTTTAGCTCTAGCTCATCGAAGGCTTTCTGGAGTTCTGCTTCAATTCGTTGCCGCTCAAGTATTTCATGTTTCAACTGTTCCGTTGCCATTTCTAATGCTTGAGTATTGGTTTCTAGATACCTAGCTTTCTCAATCCATTGAGCCACCTCAGCCAATAATTCAATCACCACATTTGTGCTGTAGGGTTCGATCAATGGTGTGGCGCTAGACGACTGATTGTATTGGTGAGTTTGTGTATCACAGGTACAATTATAGGTTTCAACCCCTAACCAGGGTAGGGGTTTAATCGGACGTTCACTAGTAAAGACAATTTCAAATTGTCCAGTAGGTAAAATCCGTCCAATCCGGCATTCTTTGCCAATGTGGTGATTGGGTTCAATTTGGATTAATCCTCCCGGAGCATCAAATTTCTGACCATAAGCTGCCACCCTTACCCGGTCTACTTCAAATGATTGAGCGGATTCCACGGCTTGTTTCCAGAGGTAAACCTGGGCATAGGCGGCTTCAATGGGGTCACTAGTAACTCGGTTAGCTCCGTAACGACGCTGAAAATTCTCGACAAACCGTTGATTATTAGGAGTGTCCAGACTCTGGAAATAGCTCCAGCTGGCATAATGTCCCGCCGCTGTATCCCCTATCCTTTGCAGTTCTGCCTCAGCCACACTCACTGCCATAATCGGAATGTCATCAGCTGTAATTCCAGAGGATTTGTACTGCCGATAGAAGGCTACATTACTGTCACCATTGAGGGTATTGAAGACCACATCTGGTCGAACTTGTTTAATTTTGGTGATCACCTCACCGATATCTTGAGTGCCTAGAGAAATGTAATCTTCCCCAACCACTGTCCCCCCCAGCTGTTTCAGTTGCGCTTTAATAATCTTGTTGGCAGTCAGGGGGAAAATATAGTCACTACCGATCAGATAAAATCGCTTACCGTAATTTTTCACCAGCCAGTTCACCGCTGGCTCAATTTGTTGATTTGGACAAGACCCGGTATAAAAAATATTTGGGGAACATTCCAGACCCTCATATTGTAGGGGGTACCATAGCAGAGAATTTAACACCTCGAATACTGGCAAAACTGCCTTACGAGAAGCAGACGTCCAGCAGCCAAAGACTGTGGCTACCTGATCCTCTTGAATCAGTTTTCTGGCCTTGCTCTCAAATTCTGCTGATTGCGATGCACCATCCTCAACGATCGCTTCGATACGTTGACCAAGAACTCCTCCGCTTTGGTTAATTTCTGCGATCGCCATCAGCTCAGCTTCCACCAGGGGGGCTTCGCTAATTGCCATAGTACCCCGCTGCGAATGCAATATACCAACTCGCATACAGGGGTTATCAGTGTTGAAACTTGGCATTGCTTAAATTCCTGCAATATTTATTTGCAAATCTTTAACTTTTAAGCACCCATAAGCCTCTCACGCTGCGTTTACCGAGCAACCGCAGGCGACGTGAGCTACTCTTAAAAAATCAATGTTATATAAGTGCGAATGTAGCGAGCACCCTGATTAAGTCAGGAGAAAACCGTGTTAGGGGAGGAATTTCCGTGAGGGTAAAGGAAATATTTTCGGGTCAACCCGTTAACTATTTACACAACCCACCCTTACTTAGACTCGAAGATGGCTTAGTTTCTGCTGCAGTTGTGGTCATAGAAGTAAAATTTAGAGAATCAAGAGAAAAGTGGCAAAATCTAGGTAAAAATTCATAAAGTTTAGTTGTAATTTTTCCATTTTATTCCCTCCGACCTTTGACCTGTTCCCTCCGCAAGTCAATTACACTGCACCTCAACCAATTAGTACAACAATAGTATAAGTAAGTTAAAATTTCCTGTGAACTCAATATATTTCAACATAACGACTATACAATTGTTTACAAAGCCATGATGTGTCTTTGAATACTATCACTGAAAAAAATTTTGGCGTAGCTGATAAAGCTTAACCCATCCCACCACTCCAGTAGATCAGATTTCGAGTCATGAGTCTTGAATTATAGCGGTTTTCATTTATAGCGGTTCTGATATTAATCAGAGCAAACGCATCTAAAGTATAGAAGCGTTACTCAAAAGCGATGCAGTCCGCCAAAGCGGGTTTACCCCACTCGCCCTTTGCATCTAAGACAAATATTTAAAAATTACTAAGCAAAAATACTTATCGTATAACGCTCATATCCATTTGAAGTTACCGTAAGAATAAGGCAGCCAAAATCCGCACAGTTTTAACCCTTTTTCCCATAGCCGACCAACCATAAAGGCTGCCTTATTCTAAGGTTTCGTCCTAGGCATTTCAAAATAAGAGGGGAATACCACTGTCATATTAATCAGGGTAAGCGCAATAAAAATTGAGCAAAATGTGATATTGGGCAAAAATTATGACCATATTAAGCCAAGATTGCTCAGCACTATTGCCCTTTTTTTCAATATTGTTGATAATAATGTCTGCTTATTGATTCTTGCGAATACCGGTGTCATATTAATTAGGTACACAGGATTGTTTACCTGATCCGAAGTTAGCTCTTAGGATTTCATTTCCCCCGTAATAATGTAAGGGGGATTCGAGTTCCCTAAAATCCCTTGCCTTATGTACCTCAGATATTTGATAAATACAAGATACTACACCTGAGTTTTTGACAAATGACAAATGACAACTAGCTAATGACAGAAACGGAAACGTAAACGTCACCTTCTGCGGTAGTCTAGAACAAGTAAATTAATCAGCCTTGTAGAAATTGACAGCCCTATGACCTCTACCACCAGTCCTGCCCGGACAATTCGCATCGGTTCTCGGAAAAGCCAACTTGCTCTGGTCCAGACTTACTGGGTACAAGAGCAACTGAAAAAGCATTTTCCAGACCGAGAGTTTGAAGTCCAGACTATGAGTACCCACGGAGATAAAATCCTGGATGTGGCTTTATCTAAGATTGGGGATAAAGGGTTATTCACTAAGGAACTGGAATTGGGAATGCTTAGGGATGAGATCGATTTTGCGGTGCATTCCCTCAAAGATTTGCCGACCAGATTGCCAGAAGGGTTGGTGTTAGGGTGCGTCACCGAACGGGAGAACCCCGCAGATGCTTTAGTAATGCACCAAAAGCACCAAGATAAACAGATAGAAACGTTGCCAGAAGGCTCGGTAATTGGAACCTCCTCCCTCAGACGGCTGGCTCAGCTGCGCTACCATTTTCCCCATCTGAGTTTTAAAGATGTCAGAGGGAACCTAAACACTAGACTGGCCAAACTGGATGCTGGTGACTACGATGCACTGATTTTAGCAGTAGCTGGGCTACAACGACTGGACATGAACGATCGCATTCACCAAATTTTACCACCGGAGATCTCGCTCCATGCTGTGGGACAAGGGGCTTTGGGAATTGAATGCCGCTTCGATGATCAAGAAGTCTTAGAACTGCTCAATGCGATCGCACATCCCCCCACTGCTCAACGCTGTTACGCAGAACGGTCATTATTAAGGGAACTCGAAGGTGGCTGTCAAGTTCCGATCGGTGTAGACACTCAGTTGGAAGGCAATACCCTAACCCTAACAGCTATAGTCGCTAGTGTCGATGGGCAAAAACTTGTCAAAGATACCATTCAAGGGGATTCGAGTCAGGCAGAAAATCTGGGAATCGAACTTGCCCAAAAGCTCAAACAACAGGGAGCTCAAGAGATTTTGGAGGAAATTTTGGCTCAAATCGAGCGGGAATAGGAAGCTACCTGAAACGTCAATTCTATTCCTGTTCCAAGGGCTATCGATTTTATAATTTTCCTGATCCGCGTTCAGTGTAGGAAAAGGCTAAGGAAAAGGTTTTTTAAGCCATAGCCTTTTTCTTTTCCCGTAGAATTTTTCATAAGGCTAGAGTAATCTAGGATAGCCGGAAAGCTGAAGGTTCTTCGATCAAGTCTGACAGGATTTAAAGGTCAATTCCTGAAAAGTTCTGCTCCATGTTTCAGGCTTTATCCAATGCACTTCATCCTTCAAGCTCGCAGCTATTTCAAAGGCACTAACAACCAATAATTGACAACTAACAGATGAAGATTCTATTCGTTGCGGCGGAAGCAGCTCCCATCGCGAAAATTGGCGGTATGGGGGATGTAGTGGGATCATTACCCAAAACCTTGAGGCAATTGGGACCCGATGTCCGAATTTTCATGCCTTACTACGGCTTTTTGCCCGATAAAATGGCGATTCCAGAGGAACCAGTGTGGTCCGGTAATGCTATGTTTCAACACTTCAATGTGTTTGAAACCCTACTACCAAATACTGATGTCCCCTTATACCTATTTGGTCATGCTGCCTTTGCTGGTCGCCAAATCTACTCTGGAGATGATGAAGACTGGCGATTCACCCTATTTGCCAATGGTGCAGCTGAGTTTGCTTGGAACTACTGGAAGCCTGATGTTATTCACTGCCATGATTGGCACACGGGCATGATTCCCGTTTGGATGCACCAATCATCAGATATCAGCACAGTTTTCACAATTCACAACCTGGCTTATCAAGGCCCCCAGCGCTGGCGCTTAGAAGAAATTACTTGGTGTCCCTGGTATATGCAAGGTCATAATACTATGGCGGCAGCTGTACAGTACGCTAACCGGGTAAATACTGTTTCTCCGACCTACGCTCAACAAATCCAAACTGTTGAATACGGTGAATCCTTAGAAGGTTTGCTGTCATTTATCAGTGGTAAAACTGTTGGCATTGTCAATGGGATTGATACAGAAAGTTACAATCCCGAAACCGATAACTACATTCCTCACAACTTCACCGCTGATACTATCGACATCCGTAGCAAAAACAAACTAGCCCTCCAGAAAGAAGTCGGCTTAGCTATCAACCCTGATACCTGTGTGATCAGTATGGTTTCCCGCTTAGTGGAACAGAAAGGGATTGACCTGCTGGTTCAAGTTTTACAGGGTTTCCTAGCTTACACCGATTGTCAATTTTTAGTCCTAGGTACGGGAGAGCGCTACTATGAAACCCAACTGTGGGAAATCGCATCCCGCTATCCAGGACGAATGTCTGCTCAAATCCTATATAACGATCCTCTAGCTCGACGGATTTATGCTGGTAGTGATGTATTCTTGATGCCTTCCCGCTTTGAACCCTGCGGGATTAGCCAAATGCTGGCTATGCGTTACGGCTGTATCCCCATTGTACGACGTACTGGCGGTTTGGTGGATACAGTTTACCACCATGATCCTATCAACCAAACTGGCACGGGTTACTGCTTTGACCGCTACGAACCCTTAGATTTATATACTTGTATGGTTAGAGCTTGGGAAGGTTTCCGCTACAAGAAAGAATGGCGGAGTTTGCAGCAACGAGCTATGAGCCAAGACTTTAGTTGGGAAAAGTCAGCCAAGCAATATATCAATATGTACCAAGATATTGTAGGATCACCTGCAGAAGCACCTCAGCAGGTATCACAAGACAACCATTTAGTTGTTGCCAGCTAGACAGAACATTCCCTATGTTACACCTATTCTGTTACTGTGATCAGTGATCACTAAGGACGGCTATTTTAGCATGGCTATTGTACCATGGCTATTTTAGTTTTAAATAAGGGTGAAATTAGCACCACTTTCCCATAGTGGATCGGTGCTACAGCTGTTTACAACTAGGTGCATGACCACTACACTGCATGACTACTAGACAGAGAACGTTAGGGGTTGCTATGAAGATTATGGGGAAACCGGTAGTAAAACCCAAGCGCAGCAATTCTTATAAGTACCAAGGGCGGTGCAGCCCCCTAGAGGGCAAGATGTTCACCCCTCAAGGCTCTCGAAAAATCTCTCCTTCATTCCTCAACCGCTTATCTATAGATCAAGTCATGCCCTGGGGGGTAGCCATGTTGCTATCCTCAAGTGGGCTACCAGCAATAGCACAAATCACCTCAGCAGAAGACAGTGCAGGAACTATTGTAACTCCTAATGGTCAAAGCTTCGATATCACTGGTGGTACCCTCTCTAGTGGCGATCAACAGAATCTGTTCCACAGTTTTGAGGAATTTGGACTCGATTCCGGTCAAATTGCCAATTTTATCTCTAATAATCCCCAGGTTAGGAATATTTTGGGGCGAGTCGTAGGCGGTAATCCCTCAATTATTAATGGTCTAATTAAAATCACAAGCGGTAATGGGAGCCCTAACTTATACTTAATGAACCCAGCAGGGATTGTTTTTGGGGCTGATGCTCGACTGGATGTCCCTGCTTCCTTTACAGCAACCACAGCCACTGGGATTGGCTTTAAGGACGGGAATTGGTTTAATGCCTTTGGGGACAATAATGATTACCAGAACTTAATTGATGACCCCACTAGCTTTGCCTTTGATTTAGCCCAACCTGGAAGTATCATTAACGCTGGTGACCTGGAAGTGCCAGACAATCAACGGATCGCCTTCATCGCGGGTAGTGTGATTAACACTGGGCAACTGAAGGCAGAGGGAGGCAACATTACTATCGCTGCTGTACCAGGGGAGAGTCTGGTTAAGATTTCTCAATCTGGAAATTTGTTGAATCTAGAGATTGACCCCCCTCGTACACTAGATGGGCAACCATTAATTACCGCACTAGATATACCAGCGCTACTCACAGGACCAGCCCAAGCCGTTGAGACTGGACTTAGTGCCAATTCCAACACCGTGCAGCTGACGGATTCTGGCACCACAGTTCCCACTCAGACAGGAACAACCATTGTCTCGGGTACTCTAGATGTTTCCAACCCAGAACTTAGGCGACGCAGTGTAACAGTATTAGGCGATCGCATTGCTCTAATTGATGCCACGATTGACTCTTCTGGCAGTAATGGTGGCCAGGTGTGGATTGGGAAGCACCCCCAAGACAATCCAGACAATGTAAAACTAAATGCCAATCGCACCTTTGTCAGCCGTGATTCCGTGATTAACGTTGATGGAAAAAATTCAAATCAAAACGGCGGTCGAGTTACTGTCTGGTCAGAGGAAACAACAGCATTCTACGGGGAGATTACTGCCCGTGGCGCTCAAGAGCAAACTTCGCAGCCCGGAAATGGTAGGACATCAGATGGTGGGACAGTTGAGATATCTAGCCAACAGACTTTAATCTTTGATGGCCAAAAAGTTGATGTCACCGCCCCTGAAGGTGAAAACGGCACGATTACATTTGACCACAATAACATTACTATTGTACCTGGGACAGGGATTGCTGGTCAGCAGCTAACAGATAATCCCCTTGGTTTTGATCTGATGGAAATTTTGTCGGGGAATGGCGAGACAGCTGGCTTTACCCTTGGCGCGAATGCCCTAGAACAAGTTTTGGGCAACATTATTCTGAATACTAGTAATGATATTACCGCCCCCAACGTCTCTCTGAAATTTTCTGGAGATATCACCATTGATGGCGTTAATGTCACTCTAGGTGATATCAAGACAGATGGGGGAGCCATTACAATCAAAGCGTCTGAGACTCTGAGCACAGAAGAGCTTAACTCATCAACAACAGTTGGCAAGGGAGGGGATGTTACCCTCGATGGCGATAATATTCAGGTTAGCTGGATCAATGCCCAAGGTGGTAGTAATGGGAAAGGGGGCAATGTGGAAATTACCACAGAAGGTTTTTTTAGAGCCACTGGAACGTTTGACACCTTAATCGAGGGCCAAGAAACAGCAGTCAGCATTGCTACAGTTGGGGGAGATGGTGGAGGAAAAATCACCATCAGTCATGGGGGAAACGGGCAAACCCCCTTTGAGGTGGGAAATAGTATTACTAATGGTACAGAGGGAGCTATTTCTACAGGTGATTCTACCATTCTTCCACCAGAATCCTTTTTGACTTCAACGAGCTCAGATTCAGGTGATATAGAAATTAAGACTGGGGAGCCATCTTCAAATGCGACTAGGGAAGGTCAAGGAATGGCTACCAATTTGCTCGGGAATTCTTCGACTAGGGAAGGTCAAGGAATGACTACCAA
>NZ_CEYLVT010000059.1:8918-9146 GCF_982860115.1 Moorena sp. | reverse complement strand
CAATTTGTTGGGGAATTCTTCGACTAGGGAAGGTCAAGGAATGACTACCAATTTGTTGGGGAATTCTTCGACTAGGGAAGGTCAAGGAATGACTACCAATTTGCTCGGGAATTCTTCGACTAGGGAAGGTCAAGGAATGACTACCAATTTGCTCGGGAATTCTTCGACTAGCCAAGGTCAAGGAATGACTACCAATTTGCTCGGGAATTCTTTGACTAGCCAAGGTCA
>NZ_CEYLVT010000059.1:0-8818 GCF_982860115.1 Moorena sp. | reverse complement strand
AGCAATGGCTGAAGATGTGAACTCAAATTCGACTAGCCAAGGTCAAGCAATGGCTGAAGATGTGAACTCAAATTCGACTAGCCAAGGTCAAGCAATGGCTACCAATCCCTATTCAAATCCGGCTAATGTATTCCCCAGTCGCCCTCAACTATATCAGCATTCCATTGAATTCTTACCAATTCTTACTCAACCAAAGCCTCAGGCAATTGCTCCCAAAACAGAATACACTCAAATAAACCCTGAAAATAGTCAATTAGAACCTAATTATAATCTTGAAAACCTTGAATTTATTAACTTTAAACCTAAATCGAATTTAATCAACATTTATTACAATCAACCAGCACCACAGACTATAGCAGAGATTACTAATACTAATAGTACTAATAGTAGTCAATCACCGGCACAATCCGTCCCACAGCCAGTTACCAGTAAATCCTCTAACTCTAGACTAGAAGCTGAAGCTGAGCTTAACCAACTTGAGGAAGGCTTCACCTATGCCTTTGAAAAACATCTAGGCATTAGCAACACTCCCATAGTCACCCGGTCAGAAGCCCAAGCTCACCTGGGCCAGATTGAAAATCTTACTGGACTCAAACCTGCCCTAATTTACCTGTTCTTTAAACCGGAATTTAAATCGGAAACTACTAAGATCAATCCAGTTAATTCCAAGGGATTGACGTCAACCAAACCGGAACCAGAGACAACGAAAAATCGGAAAAAGACTGGGTCGCACTGGGAAGAAAATCTCGATACACAGCTCGAATTACTAGTCGTCACGGCTTCCGGGACAGTAATCCGAAAACAGGTGCAGGGAGCAACGCGATCGCAAGTTCTCTCTGTTGCTCGGGAATTCCAGAAGAGTATCACCAATCTCGAAAGCGCAAATGTCTACCTACCCTTGGCTCAGCAGTTGTATCGTTGGTTGATTGCTCCGGTAGAGCAGGAGCTAAAAGCCCAAACAATCAATAATCTTGCCTTTATCATGGACGTTGGTTTACGCTCCTTACCCATGGCAGCACTCCATGATGGCACTGGGTTTCTTGTAGAACGATATAGCCTTGGTTTAATGCCAACTCTATCATTAACCAACATGAACTATGTAGACATTAGGAAATTTAAAGTCTTGGCCATGGGAGCATCCCAGTTTAAGAACAGAAACCCCTTACCAGCAGTTCCTGTAGAATTATCGATGGTTACAGAAAAACTGTGGTCAGGAAAGGCCTTACTTAACGAAGCGTTCACCGTAGCAAATTTGAGAAAAGCTCGTGCCTCACAACCCTTTGGTATCGTTCATTTGGCTACCCATAGTGAATTCCTAGCCGGTAAGCCCAGTAATTCCTACATCCAGCTGTGGGATACCAAGCTCCAACTTAACCAGCTCCATAAACTAGGTTTAAATAAGCCTAAGGTGGAGTTGTTGGTCTTAAGTGCCTGTCGTACTGCCTTAGGAGACGAGCAAGCCGAATTAGGATTTGCCGGTCTAGCAGTGCTAGCGGGGGTCAAGTCCGCATTGGGAAGTCTCTGGTATGTCAGCGATGAGGGTACCCTGGGGCTAATGACAACGTTTTACGAAAAATTACAGCAAGTCCCAGTCAAAGCTGAGGCTATACGGAAAGCTCAGTTAAATCTGCTCAGGGGTACAGTCCGTCTGGAGGGAGGGCAGTTGGTAACGGATCAGGGCAGTTTTCCTTTACCACCAGCCTTAGCCAAGTTGCCAGATGTGCAGTTAGGACATCCCTACTATTGGAGCGCTTTTACCCTAATTGGGAACCCTTGGTAATGTTTGATCCTGATTAACAACTCCTGCTACAGAATAATTAACCTGAATAATTTAGGTAATAGTTATCCTGCTTTTTCCTTGATGCTTAATTGTTAGAAAGCGAGGAACGAAACCTAGGTAGTGTCAACCATTCTGCACCACTTAAGGTTAGCATAGGTGGGAGTTGAAGTGAACTTTCATGGACTTAAAGGCAGGCACAGTCTTGCACAACGGCAAATATGTTCTTCATAGCCAGCTAGGCAAAGGTGTCTTTAGCATCACCTACCTAGCCATAAACGCTGAGTCTGGTCAAACCGTCGTGATCAAAACCCTCAGCGACAATCTGTGCCACCATCCCCATGGTGACCAGTTCAAGCGGCAATTTATTGCCCTTGGTAGGCTCTTGAGCGGCTGTCAGCATCAGCATTTAGTCAGGGTAATCGAATCCTTTGAAGCTGACGGACGACCTTACCTAGTCATGGAATATATTCCAGGGCAGACGTTAGCTGAACTCATCCAAGCCAATTTGGTTCCAGAAGCCCAAGCTATTGCATACATTCGTCAAATTGGCAATGCCCTGAGCATATTACATCAAAAGGGTTTGCTGCATCTAGATGTTAGACCGGAAAATATCATTCTGCGTCAAGATACCGATAAACTAGTGCTATGTGAGTTTGGTATTACTAGTCAACTCACCCTAGGAGTCAGGCAAACCCACGCCAGTTTAATGGCTGCTGGGTATAGCGCCCCGGAACAGTACGTTTCTACAGGACAACTTTCCCAGGCAACCGATGTTTATTCCTTAACCGCAACCTTTTACTGCTTGCTTACTGGAACCCCACCCTTACCTGCACCAGTCAGGGAAGTATTGCATGCCCAGGAAGGTTTCTATATTCTTTTCCTGCCGGACTTACCACCATGTCCACAAAACCTAACTCCAGTAGTTAAACAAGCAGTCTGGCGTGGCTTGCACATGGTCACCAATCAACGTCCTCAAACCGTAGAAGCTTGGTTATCGCTGCTGCCAACTCAGGAAAAAGTTCCTCAAAGCAGTTCTCAGTTGAAAGTGCTGAGTCCTCAGCAAAAGTCATTAATTGCCCCAAAACTGAGGACTCAGACGACCTCAAAACTGAACACTAATCCTTCAAAACTGAGAATTAAGACATCAAATATCAGCACCAATCCTTCAAGACTGAGTACTAATCCTTCAAAACTGAGTACTAATCCTTCAAGCCTGAGTACTAATCCTTCAAAACTGAGCACTCAGACCTTAGCTGTTCTCAAAACTGTCCACGCCAAGCTCAAAACTCAAACCTCAAAACTCAAAACTACCAAAGCTGGATTCCCACTGAAAGCCCTACTGATGACTGGTGCCCTTGCGGCCTCAGCCGGATTAGGATTTGGTTTCGCACTGCGAATGAACTCTCAAAAAGAACCTGGTTCTACCATCTTCCACACCGATCAATCCTTCCCTCCTCGCAGCAATTGGCCTTTGTCAGAACCCCAACTCTGAAACACCTTCAACCTCATCAAGGTGGTTTATTAATATTTAGACTTACACAGGACTGACCCCGAACTCGCCACCAAACGCACTTAATAAGTAGTAGGGCTACGAAGGAAAAGTTACTGCCTAAGTCCTGTGAGATTTAAATACATCAAATGATATAATAATGATTTTTTAAATTGAAAGGACATGGTAGATGTGAAAAACTGAGGATATACGAGGCAAGTCACTAGATTTGAATTCACTCATAATCTTGGGCAAGTACGTTATAATTTGTAACGTAAGCTAAAGAAACTTATCAATGAGTAACTCTGTAATTCATGCCTTTTTTCTGGGTAGGGCTGCAGCTCAAGCCATTAATCGGCAGCTCGAGGATGCTCTGACCAATGCCCTGAGTGAGTTAGGCAAGTTTGACGCTGAGCAGCGTGAGCGACTGCGGCAGTTTACCGAGCAGGTCATAGAAAGTGCCAATCGCGAAGCCGGAGCAGAAGCTGATTCTACTATTAGTAGTAACACAGCTAGTAACACAGCTAGTAACACAGGGAAAACAGGATCAAAGCCAGCTGATTTGCAAGCCATGATTGATGAGCTGCGAGCAGAAATTGCCAGCTTGCGTACGGAATTAAAAAACTATCGCAAGCAATCTTGATCAGATTTATCGTTACTACCCTGGAGTATATACAAAAGGGACTAGTTTCGATCCTTTTTAATAATCTTTTTTTAATAACCTCCTATTAATCTGATAAAAACCTTACAGATAAATCCGAGTGTCTGCTCTTTCTCAAAACTCTATTAACCTTACACTAAATCAGGAACGCAATGTGTCTAGGCAAAGTTCTATAGGTAAGCCATACAGCGAAAAAGCTTATCGGTGGAATCAAGAAAATTACTCCCGTCAAAGGCGTTTTATTGATATTTGGCGTTTTGTTTTGACCCTCATCACTGGGTTGTGGCTTGATGGTAAACCTTGGAGTTATCGGGGAGGATATACAGAGCAAAAGCACGCATATAGACGCAAAACACAAGCTATCTGGATTCGAGATACATTCTTAGATCTAGGACCAACGTTTATCAAAGTTGGACAGTTATTCTCCACCCGTGCTGATATATTTCCCAGTGAATATGTAGAAGAACTGAGCAAACTACAAGACCGGGTTCCTGCCTTTAGTTACGAGCAAGTTGAGCAGATAATCCAGGAAGATTTAGGCAAGCCCATCAAGGAACTGTTCAGTGCTTTTGACCCAATTCCTCTGGCGGCGGCTAGCTTAGGGCAAGTTCACAAAGCTCAACTTCGCAGTGGTGAAGAGGTAGCGATTAAGATCCAAAGACCAGGATTAAAAAAACTGTTTACCATTGATTTACAAATTCTCAAGGGGATCGCCTATTACTTTCAAAACCATCCAGACTGGGGGCGTGGTCGGGACTGGAGCGGGATTTATGAAGAGTGCTGTCGTATTCTTTGGCAAGAAATTGATTATCTTAATGAAGGCCGAAACGCAGATACGTTTCGGCGCAACTTCCGTAACTATGACTGGGTGAAGGTACCCCGTGTCTACTGGCGCTATACCTCATCACGAGTTTTGACCCTAGAGTTTTTACCAGGGATTAAGATTAGTAGTTACGAAGCTCTAGAAGCAGCTGGTCTAGACCGCAAATTAATCGCTCGTCTGGGCGCAGAAGCTTACCTACAGCAGTTGCTAAATGATGGCTTCTTCCATGCTGACCCCCATCCGGGAAATATTGCGGTTAGTCATCAAGGTTCCCTGATCTTTTACGACTTTGGCATGATGGGGCAGATTAAGGCCAATGTGCGCGAGCAACTTATGGAAACCCTGTTTGGCATTGCCCAAAAAGACGGCGACCGAGTGGTGACTTCCCTAATTGAATTGGGTGCGCTCTCACCAGTGAGTGATATGGGACCGGTAAGGCGCTCAGTTCAGTACATGCTGGATAATTTCATGGATAAGCCCTTTGAGGAGCAATCGGTCAGTAACATCAGTGATGACCTCTACGAAATTGCCTATGGCCAGCCTTTTCGATTCCCAGCAACGTTCACATTTGTGATGCGAGCCTTTTCTACACTGGAAGGAGTGGGTAAAGGCTTAGACCCCGAATTTAATTTTATGGAAGTTGCAAAACCCTTTGCACTAGAGATTATGACCAACGGCAACACTCCCGACAACAATAGCTTTATTAATGAACTGGGACGCCAAGCCGCACAGATGAGTAGTACAGCATTAGGTTTGCCCCAGCGCATTGAAAGTACTATTGAAAAATTAGAAAGAGGAGACCTGCGCATTCGAGTGCGCTCTATCGAATCAGACCGGGTGTTACGACGGCTGAGTGGTATTCAGTTGGGAACCAACTATACTTTATTAATCAGTGCGTTCACCCTTTCGGCTACCATTTTATTTGTAAATGGTAATGTCCTACTAGCTTTGGTAGTCGTTTTGGTGGCAACTGTGTTAGGATTTGCCTTAATTAGGTTGCTCCGACGGCTTGACCGGTTTGATCGGATGTTGTAGTTGTTGTAAAGTCGTAATAACTCCTTATCCGACGATCTATCCACCGTAGTAGCAAGTACTAGGAGGCTAAATCGTTGGATGTTTCGGGATTTATCCGGACATCTTTGGACATTTCCTTAATTAAACTGGATCAGGTCGATAATAATCATGTTTCTATCCATCAAAATCAAACTGAAGCTCACAGACGAGCAGAAAGCATCAAGCCAGTAAACAACCGATGTGATGAAAAGTTGCTTCGCCGGTATTACAGATCCGGGCTTACTACGTACAGTTAACCAAGATGACTACTACATAGACCCGGACGGTCGCTTCTTTATTGTTGCCGACGGTATGGGTGGTCATGCCGGTGGACAAGAGGCAAGTAAAATCGCCACTGAGGCGATTAAGACTTATTTGAATAAATATTGGAAATCTCAAACCCCTTCTGATGAGTTACTAGAACAAGCGATCTATCAAGCCAATCAGGCTATCCTCAACGATCAGCAAACTCATCCAGAACGGTCAGATATGGGAACCACTGCTGTAGTGGTGATGTTCCGTCAAAACCAGTGTTGGTTTTCTCATGTAGGAGATTCTCGCCTCTATCGGTTCCGGAATTCTAAGTTAGAGAAGATTACAGAAGACCACACCTGGGTAGCCAGAGCTGTTAAGTTGGGAGAACTGACAGCTAAACAGGCTCGGATGCATCCCTGGCGTCATGTTCTGTCTCAATGTCTGGGCAGAAAGGATTTACCTAAAGTCGATGTCTATCCGATAGAGGTTAAATTATGCGATCGCCTTTTGCTTTGTAGCGATGGACTCACCGAAGAACTTTCCGATGAATTGATTGCTTCCTCTCTCCAAGAGAGTTCAAGTATTGATCAGGCTCTGGTTATCCTCGTTGAAGCGGCTAAAGACCAAGGCGGTAGGGATAACATTACTGTGGTTATTGTAGAGATTGGGGAAAGGATGAAAACTGTTGGATGAGCGGTGTTCGGTGAAGGTGCCTTATTAACACACCCTAGAGGTAGAGTTACTTGGGTTTATACAGCTGTTGGATATACCAGTTACTAGCACTGAGGTAAAACAGAAAGCTCGCTCGCTAGGCTTTCATAAGGTCGGAATTGCAGCTGTGGATGTTGATCATCATGACTCAGCAGAGCAAAACTTGAATGCTTGGCTAGGGTTAGGGTATCAAGCAGACATGGCTTGGATGGCAAATCCTCGACGCTTAGATATTCGTGCCTGTATGCCAGAGGTGGAGTCAGTAATTTGTGTTGCTCTCAACTACTACACCCCTCACCAGCGTCCCGAAAGCCCTGAGTATGGGAAAATTTCCCGTTACGGTTGGGGGCGAGATTACCACAAGGTCATGCATAAAAAATTGAAGGAATTGACCTTTTGGTTACAAGCACAAGCAGAAGAAATCCAGGTGCGTTACTATGCTGATACAGGGCCAGTACAAGATAAAGTCTGGGCGCAGCGCTCAGGTATTGGTTGGATTGCTAAAAATGGTAATGTAATTACGCGGGAGTATGGCAGTTGGGTATTTTTAGGGGAAGTGTTGACTAACTTAGCCTTGACCCCAGATACCCCTCACACTTCACACTGTGGTAGCTGTACCCGCTGTATTCAAGCCTGTCCAACGGGTGCTATTACCAAACCGTTTGTCGTTGATGCCAACCGCTGCATCGCCTATCATACTATTGAGAATCGGGCTGCAAACTTGCCGGAATCGATTAAACCCCATTTAGAAGGCTGGGTTGCTGGTTGTGACATCTGTCAAGATGTTTGCCCCTGGAACCAACGTTTTGCTAAAGAAACTGATGTGCTAGAGTTTCAGCCCTACCCTGGGAATGTGGCTCCTCGACTCACGGAATTAGCTACTATATCTGATCAGGAGTGGAATCGACGGTTTCCAGCTTCGGCGCTGCGGCGTATTAAGCCAAATATGCTACGGCGCAATGCCCAAGCTAATATTGATGCATCTCAAAAATCGGTTGACTAGTCTGACTAGTCATTGATTACTTGGGTGGCGAATTGCGAATTGCGAATTGCGAATTGTTAATTGTTAATTGCTCAATGAGTGTAAAAGTAATTCTTTTTGATTTTGATGGGACTCTGGCTGATACCCTTACTGCCATTGTCAAGATTAGTAATAGCTTAGCGGGAGAATTTGGATATCAGCCCACATTAGCTGAAAAATTGGAGCAAGTTAGACATTTAAGCTCTAGGGAAATTATTAAACAATCGGGTATTTCGAGGTTTAAAATCCCGTTTTTGTTGAAAAAAGTCCAAAAAATATTACGCGAAGATATTCAAAGTTTAACTCCTATTCCTGGAATAATAGACGTTTTAAATGATTTGAAATCTGAAGGTTACCAATTAGGGATATTGACATCTAACTCAGCAGATAACGTTAACCTTTTCCTGGAAAATAATTCTTGGGTCAAGCTTTTTGATTTTGTTGACTCAGGGAGTCCTATCTTTGGAAAAGAGAAAGTTATTCGTAAATTCCTCAAAAAACATAATTTAAATCCTGGTGATGTGATCTATGTGGGAGATGAAACTAGGGATATTGAGGCAGCTAAGAAAAATACTATTAAAGTAGTTGCTGTCAGTTGGGGATTTAATTATAAAGAAGTCCTAGCTCAATATCAACCCGATTTTTTGATCGACAAACCCCAGGAGTTATCTCAAGTAGTATCTAATTTAGATCAATCAAAAATTCAATCAAAAGTAGTTTGTTATTAGTTATTAGTTACTTTTGACTTATTACTTGTTAATTTACAAATGATAATTTGACCAATGATAATTTTATCTCAGCCTATTTTAAATCAGATCTTGCACTAGTACCAACAGTCTGCCAGGGATAAAATCCCAGCCCGAGTAAATCCAGTCCTCTCAAGAGGACTAAATGCTTGTTATATCAAGCTTGAAGTCTATATATAGCCAATCCAATAGGTTGTATAAAGCCAGGTTATATAAGAATTGGATGGGAGCATCCCATTTTGGAAAATACAAGAAGAGGGTGGGGTTTAATTTCGCGAG
>NZ_CEYLVT010000058.1:0-34875 GCF_982860115.1 Moorena sp. | reverse complement strand
GGAACCCCCAAGACCGCGCTGCCTCCCCAAGACCGCGCTGCATCGCTACTCCCTAAAACCTAAAACCTAAAACCTAGGTTTTTTTTACCTCACCCAATTGAAAACTGCTGTATATGTAATCTCTAAGACCTAATGACAAAAGGAATTCCTATCAAACTAGAACCAGCGCCTGCTTGGACAGCCATCCTGTTATTTGTTGTGATTACAATACTGGGCATTATTGCTGGTGCGGGCAGCATTCTGCGTATTCTCTTACCTGTGGTAGGGTTTGCCGTGGGCCTTTTTCTGTATCGACGGTATCCTGTCCTCTATTTAGGTTTTATGTGGTGGCTATGGTTTCTGATGCCGTTGGTTCGTCGTTTAATTGACTATCGCAGTAATTGGGTTAATCCGAGTCCAGTATTACTAGTAGCCCCTGTGGTGACATGGATTACTTTGGATACCTTTGTAAAATACCTTCCTAGAGCCTATAAACAGGGGGGTTTGCCTTTTATTTTGGGATTCACCAGTATTTTGTATGGCTTTATTATTGGTCTGATTAAAAGTACTCCTATTTTCGCGATTCGAGGACTGATCGACTGGTTCACCCCGATTCTTTTAGGTTTCTACTTATTTATAAATTGGCGAGATTATCCTCGCTATCGCCAAAACATTCAGCGCACATTTCTCTGGGGTGTATTGGTGATGGGAGTCTATGGCTTAGTGCAATATGTGATCGCACCGGAGTGGGATAGATTTTGGTTGATCAACGCCAGAATGTTCTCGATGGGGAATCCCGAACCGTTCGGTATTCGTTTGTGGAGCACGATGAATTCCACTGGACCGTTTGCCGCAACCATGATGGTGGGTTTACTGTTGTTATTTAATAATAATAGTCCTTTACGTATTCCTGCTTCCATAGCTGGTTATTTGTCTTTTCTACTAACGTTATCACGGACGATGTGGGCAAGCTGGTTCTTTGGACTGGCTTCTCTGACCAGTTCACTCAAACCCAAAATCCAGATGCGCATCATTATTTCTATCCTGGTCATGGGAATTTGTATCGTGCCGTTAACTACTATTGAGCCATTCTCGGAGGTAATTGGTAGTCGTTTGGCAACATTTTCTGACCTTGGAAATGATCACAGCGCGGAAGCTAGACAACAAATCTATGAAGAGAGTCTTGGCAAAGCTCTTTCTATGGCTTTAGGTAATGGGATTGGAAATACATTCACTATCGAACAAGGGGAACTCCGAAGCGTTGTGATTGACAGTGGCATTTTAGATATGTTTTTTACATTAGGCTGGTTTGGAACTATCCCATATATGTGTGGATTGCTCCTGCTGGTATATAGTGTGTTTCAATATCCTGAGATTCGCCGTGATTCGTTCATGAGTACTGCTCGTGCTATTGGTTTGAGTAATTTAATCGGGCTACCGATTGGTAGCGCCATGCTTGGTGTCGGGGGATGTTATATTTGGGGATTTTTGGGTCTAACGATGGCAGCACATAAGTATCACCAGCATCAAAATAAGCTTTCTTCTGAAATGGAAAGTATTGCTGAAGTGAAGACTGCTAAAGATAAGAATTATGAAAATTTTCTGATCAATGGCACTGACTGAAGAATAACAGAAGTAGGAGATGGAAAGGAACAGCCGGAGGAACAGCCGGATGTTTCAACTACCAATTCCTAACTAACTCATAGGTCAAATATGGCGGTGCTTTGCTTTTTGGGAGAGGTTTGATGCGTATACTCCATATATTAAACCATATTAAAGAAACTGGTAATGGTATTGTCAATGTAGCGATTGACGTTGCCTGTGAGCAAGCGAAAGCGGGTCATGAGGTTGGTATTGCCTCTGCTGGCGGCGCATATGAAACATTGCTAAGCCGTTATGGCGTCACTCACTTTGAACTCGATCAGACCCGAAAACCGTTGCATCTGCTTAAGGCTGCTAGGCGTTATCGAGGGATAATCGCAGAATTTCAGCCAGATATTGTCCATGGACACATGATGACGGGAGTAGTCCTAGCTCGGTTCCTACGGGGTTCAGCAAAATATAAGCTAGTATCCCATATTCACAATGTTTACCAACGTAGCTCAGTAGTGATGGGATTGGCTGAACGGGTTATTTCTGTGAGTGATGCGGTAGCAACGTCGATGTCTAAGCGGGGTATTCCCATGGGGAAAATGCCTGTGATCAAGAATCGCACTCTAGGCAGTCCTCGATTACCTGCAATAGAAACCTGCACTCCTAAAGCTTTGGAACATCCAGCTATTGTCACCGTAGCTGGCATGAACCGACGTAAGGGAATTACTGAGTTAATTAGCGCTTTTGAGCAGGTCGCTAAGGGTTGTCCTCAGGCACATTTGTACTTAGTGGGAGATGGTCCCGACCGTCAAATGTTTGAAACTCAAGCTGCGGCATCGTCAGTTGCTGATCGTATCCACTTCGAGGGTTTTCAGAAAAATCCCCAAGCTTACATGATGGCAGCGGATGTTTTTGTCCTGGCTTCACACCGTGAATCTTTCCCTCTGGTTTTGATGGAAGCACGACAGGTGGGTTGCCCGATTGTTGCTACTAGCGTGGATGGTGTTCCCGAAGCACTAGATTACGGTAAGGCAGGAGTGCTAGTTCCTCCTAAAAATGCGATCGCACTGGCAGATCAGATCGAGATGCTTCTGGCTAGTCCGTCTGAACAAGATAGATTAAGACGTGCAGCACAGCAAAACATTGAGGATCTAACCCTCACCACTATGGTGGAGAAGATTACGGCTGTTTATCATCAGCTTCTAAAACGTTCCTAAGGAAGCTTGACGGCTAGCTACCCCAGGTTGCAGACTCCAGTCTTTTAAATAGTTTCGAGCTCAGGGAAAAAACTATGTCAATACGTATCTCCGAATGGCAATATGCTGCGATTGTTCCTGTGATCGCTGTTTTGGTAATTATTGCCCATTCTGTGATTAGCAACAATGACACTATAACAGCTGAATCCAACCCAAGCCAACGGTTGACTTACACTACCTCTTGGATCGGTAATACCTATGGTCCCGGAGGTGAGCTTCCCGGCAAGGGAAAACATATCCAGCTATCGATGTTAGGGATGGCTGTAAGTCCCGATGGTACGGTTTATGCTAATGCTCCCTGGGATGAAGCTGGTAGAGAAGGGGGGGTTTATAAAAATGGTGATGTTCTTGGTCAACTGGATGCTACCCATGGCTGGGGACGATCCGGGGGAACTGCGATCGCAGTTAATGATAACTATATTTACATAGCGATGACACAAAAGGGTCGCTATGGCGTAGGATATCCCAATTCTGATGATAAATGGTATTGTGTTCGTCGCTATAACAGAAGTAATTATAAAGGAGCAAAATTTAAGGGGGGTAATGGCTATGATAATAGTATGTTGATTATCAATACCAATCAAGGTTTGATTCGGGGAATTGCAGCAGATAATAGTCGCTTATATGTTAGTGATACTCCTAACAATAAAATAAAAGTTTATGATGCCCAGACCATGAAACCGGTTAAAGAATGGTCAGTGAATCAACCGGATAAGTTAGCCTTAGATAAAACTGGCTCCTTGTGGGTTATCCAAAACAAGACAAATAAGATTCTTAAGTTAAATACAGAAACGGGTCAAGTCCAAGGTAAAATTGATTCGGTTCGCATCCCTACAGCTATTGTTGTGGATAATCAAAATCGCCTATTAGTAGGAGATGGTGGACCTGATAACCAGATTAAAATCTTTACAAATCTAGACAGCAGTAACAATCCAACTCCTGATGGAACCTTTGGTGTTAAAGGAGGAATATACAGCGGAAGTCCTCAGGAAATTGGAAAAATCAGACCCTTACATTTTAATTCCATTACCGGGATTGGAGTTGATCAAGATAATAATATTTATGTCGCCAGTGATCCCAGTCGGATTTACGCTTGGCAAGCGGGTGGATTAACCGTGGATAGCTACAAACTGGATGGGACTCTCAATTGGAAATTACAAGGTCTCTTATTTATTGACATTCCTGATATTGATCCAGCGGATGAAACTGTTGTTCATACGAAAAATCAACAGTTTAAACTAGATTACAGTAAATCATCAGGTCAAGAATGGACTCATGTCGCCCATACCATTAATCCCTTTAAGTATCCTAATGATAATCGGATTAAGAAGACGATAAAGCATAATGCTGGTGCTATGATTCGCCGGGTTAAGGGTCGTAAGCTGATGTTTACTAATAGTATGTATACCGAGTCAGCTGGTATCCATGTTTATCGGTTTAATCCGGAAACTGATGGGGAAGTGGCTATTCCCACTGCCTCATTTTGGGGAAGTCAATTTGATTATCGGTATTGGCAAGATAAAAACGGTAATGGACAAGAAGAACAGGCTGAACAAGGTGAATATAATCAAGGACAAAATTATGGGGGTTGGGCATTTTGGCCTGATGATGACGGTAATATCTGGATAGGTACATCAAGAAACGGGATTAAAAAACTATCCCTTAAACGGTTTGATTCCTACGGCAGCCCGATTTACGATATTAACAATCAACAATCCTTTGAAATGCCAAAGGAATTTCAAATTATTCAACGACTTGAGTATCATCCTAAAACCGATACCATGTACATTGCTGGATATTCCCCGACCTTTAATACCAGGGGTGATTGGGGATTGATTGGTAACAGAGCTGTTAAATATATTAATTGGAGTAAAACGCCACAAAAAGTCGGTGAAGTAGTCATCGCTTACAATCAAACCTCCAAAGGAGTCAGACCAGATTTACCGAAAAGTATGGCTATTTCGGGAGACTATTTATTTGTAGGCTATGTCGATAATAGTTTTGAAAAATATCCTAATCGATACCCTAAAGTGCGAGTTTATGATTTTCGCACAGGTCAAGAGATTGGCCAAATAAATCCTGGCCCAGAAGTCAAATCAACTACAGGTTGGCTGGATGTCCCGATGGCCTTAAGAGTAGTGCGAAGAAAAAATGGAGAATACTTGCTATTTGCTGAAGAGGATTTTTACGCTAAAGCTTTAATGTACCGCATAAAGATGAACCCCTAATATCAAGTCTGGTTGAATACCCATGATAAAAGTGTGGGGCGGGGGCGCGGGGAGTGAGGTAGCTATACACATAAGACAGGCCCTCCCAATGAGCGACTACATCAAGACAATTATTGCCTTAGTTCCAAAAAAGTTTTCCAATCACCCTACACCCCACACCCTACACCCGACTCCCTACTCCCTACTCCCTTTGCAATTAACTTAAACTATCGAGGCTATAGTACTGTGAAAACACTTCAAATCGGTATGGGTTGGTTCCCTGAACAAGCAGGAGGACTCAACCGAGTTTATTACGATTGCACTCGTTACTTACCCGAAGCTGGTGTGGAGATGCATGGCTTAGTGGCAGGTTCAACTGCTGTATCTGAAAACTCCGGTGGTCAAGTCCAAGCCTTTGCTAGCCATGAATCCCCTCTCTGGCAACGCTGGAGCGGTATCCGACAGACGATGCATCAAGTGCTGAAGGAGGAAGACTACCCCCTAGTAGTGTCCCACTTTGCTTTATATACCTTTCCAATCCTCGATCAATTAGACAGTCGCCCCATGGTGATGCACTTCCAAGGGCCTTGGGCATTAGAAGGGCATGTAGAAGGCAGCAATACCGTTGCGACTCGGTTAAAATGGATGCTAGAGCGGGTTACTTACAAACGGATAGCTAAGTTTATCGTACTTTCTGAGGCTTTCCGTAACACCTTGCACCAAGAGTATCATATCCCACTAGAGCGCATTCACATCATTCCTCCGGGGGTTGATACCGAGCGTTTCGACACCACCATTACACCCGAGGAGGCACGGTCAAAACTAGGCTGGTCTCAAGAGCGACCAATTATCTTAGCTGTGCGACGGTTAGCTAAACGCATGGGCTTAGAAAATTTAATTGCAGCAGTGGATCAGGTGCGTAAGCGCTATCCAGACGTGCTGCTACTGATAGCAGGTAAAGGCACACTGATGCCAACCTTGCAAGCACAGATTGAAACATTAGGACTGACTGACCATGTCCGGTTGTTGGGTTTTGTGTCGGATCAAGATTTAGCCCTAGCTTACCGTGCTGCCACTTTCTCCGTGGTGCCAACCGTGGCATGGGAAGGCTTTGGTCTAATTGTTATTGAGTCCTTGGTGAATGGAACACCTGTTCTAGGAACACCTGTAGATAGTATTCCAGAAATTTTACAAGGTTTTTCGGAAGACTTATTGTTTGAAGGGACTTCTGTTGATCAACTTGCTCAGGGCATGATCGAGGTATTTTCTGGTAAGCGTCAACTACCTAGCTCTGAGGCTTGTGAAGCTTATGTTCATGAGCACTATACTTGGCCGGTGATTGCTCAACGAATTAAATCTGTGTATCAAGCTGCTATGGATTAATATAGTAATTCTGGTGAACGAGTCAGCGATATTGCTTATCCTTTTAAGGCAATAGGCATGCTAGCATGCTAGCAATAGGGATGCAGCGAGGTAGTGTGGTCATGGGGATATCCCCCATGAGGGTATAATTGAAAATTGTTTTGAATTTTTAAACACCCTTTGGTGCACTACTCGCTCTTATGACGCGCCGTCGAGTCCTTAGGCAATAGGCATGCTAGCATGCTAGCAATAGCGATGGAGTGAGGTAGTGTGGTCATGGGGATATCCCCCATGAGGGTATAATGGGAATTTATTGCCAATTTTTAAACACCCTTTTGTGCACTACTCGCTCTTATGACGCGCCGTCGAGTCCTTTTTGTCGATCATGCCGCCGTTTTGGGCGGAGCTGAGTTGAGCCTGCTGGATCTGGCCACTGCCTACCGGGACACCAGCGAAGTACTTCTATTTGCGGATGGCCCGTTCCGGGAACGGCTGGAAGCTGCACAGGTGAAGGTCAAGGTCATACCTGCACCCCAATCCATCTTAGCCGTAAAAACTTCAGGGGGACTCAGTGCTGTTAAGGCATTACCTGCCCTGTGGTGGATGGCTCGTCAAATAGCAGCAGCTGGACGTGAGTTTGAGCTAGTACACGCCAACTCCCAAAAAGCGTTCATTGCTGCTGCGATCGCAACATTGATGGGCGGTCGTCCAGTGGTTTGGCACCTGCGAGATATTGTGACCGCACCACACTTTAGCTCGGTCAATCGTGCCATAGCGGTTTTCCTAGCTAATCATCGAGTATCTCAAGTCTTGGTCAATTCTCGTGCTACTGGTGAAGCCTTTATCGCTGCTGGGGGACGAAAAGACCTAGTAACACTAGTTTACAACGGCATTGCTTTAGACCCCTTCGATAATCTGGCATCGGATCAATCCGCTCAAATCCGTGACCAGCTCGGCATTGGTGATGCTCCACTAGTTGGTCTATTCAGTAGGTTATCTTACTGGAAAGGTCAGCATATTTTACTAGAAGCCTTACGGGAACTCCCCAATGTACACGCCCTGTTGGTTGGTGAAGCCCTATTTGGTGAAGAAGAATACGCCTCACGGCTCGAAGCTATGGCTGCGGCACCAGAACTTGCTGGTCGTGTTCACATGCTGGGATTTCGCAATGACGTGCCAGCATTGATGTCTGCTTGCAATATAGTAGTCCATACCTCTACTGAACCGGAACCCTTTGGTCGGGTGATTGTGGAGGGTCAGTTGGCAAAACGACCCGTAGTTGCTGCTGCGGCTGGTGGTGCAGTGGAATTGATTCAGGATGGCGAGACTGGTCACTTGGTACCGCCAGGAGATTCAGTAGCACTGGCTAAGGTCATTGCTGAATTGCTAAGTGATCCAATTGCTGCATATATGCTAGCCGAGCGGGGTTATATCCATGCTAAGGATACTTTTTCCCTGGAACGCCTCTTGAGGACCTTTGACCAAGCTCTGAACAAAGTATAGCGCTACGCGCAAGTCATAACTTACTTTTGACTTCTGACTTCTAACTTCTGACTTGCGCGTAGCGCTATATCAGGGGGGATTCCTATTTTCTTTAAACTAAAACATTTATGTACGAAACTATACTTTTCTTGCTATGTTTAGTTCTTTTTTTTGGGGAAAACTAAGATCAGAGCAATCCTGATCACGATCTCATCGTCAACAGCCGATTGCTAGCAATACCATCATTTCAGTTTGCCTGGAATCTATCTCAAGGTTGAAAAGCAATTGTTTTTTTCAAAGTCATGACGATGACCATCAAACCCCTCAACCGTTTGGTCTCCAAAGTTTCCTTAGGAACTGTCCTGATTGTTCCTTTTGTATTGCAGATCTTCACAGCGGTTGGATTAGTGGGATATCTTTCCTTTAGAAATGGGGAGAAAGCGGTTAATAAACTTGCACTCCAGTTACAGAGCGAAATCACTAACCGCGTCCAAGAGCATCTCAAGCATTACTTAAATCACCCTTATCTTCTTGTTCAGAGTAATATCAATGCTTGGCAGCTCCAACAATTAAGTTTTAACAATCTTACTGTCTTGGAACGTCACTTATGGAAACAATTAAAACTATGTAAGTCTGTTCGTTCCATTTATATGGTAGGCAATCCGGAAAAGCTAGAATATGCCTTTGCCAGACGGGAGCCAGATGGAACCTTCGTTGTTAAGGACATGGTCGATTTCCATATGCGCAATACCTATGCTTTAGATGACCAAGGTCAGCGCACTGAGTTGTTGGTCTCAAAACCCTACTATCCGCGCCAAAGGCCCTGGTATATCACTGCCGTAGAGTCAGCTAAACCCACATGGGGCAAAATTTACAACTTTTCCGATGATGGCAAACTCGGAATCACTTTCTCTGCTCCTGTTCAAGACGAGACAGGAAATTTTCGTGGTGTTATAGCTGTGGATCTTATTCTTAGCCTGATTAGTGATTTCTTGCGGGGAATCACCATCAGTCCTTCTGGTCAAGTTTTTCTTTTAGAACCGTCAGGAGAGTTAATTGCTAGTTCCACATCTGAACAACCCTTTGTGCTCAGCAATCAAGACAATCAAGCTCAACGACTGAAGGCTACAGACAGTCAAAACCGATTAACCCAAATTACAGCACAGTATTTGCTTGAAAACCTTGGCAATCTTTCCAAAATTGAAGCAGCACAGCAGTTTAACCTTAAGCTTGATGGAGAACGTCAATTTATCCAAGTTACTCCTCTGAATAACCAGCGCGGTTTGGATTGGCTAGTGGTAGTCGTCATCCCAGAATCGGATTTTATGGCGGAAATTAACGCCAATACCAGGCTCTCGATACTGCTGTGTATTTCCGCTCTAATTGTAGCAACAATTATCGGCATTTTTACCGCACGGTGGGTAATAAAACCGATTTTACATCTCAATAGGGCTGCTAAAGACATTGCTAAAGGAAAATGGAATAAAACTGTAGCGATTAAGCGCTCGGATGAAGTGGGGGAATTGAGTGAATCCTTTAACCAAATGGCATGGCAACTGAAAGAATCCTTTGAAACCTTAGAGCAACGGGTCCAAGCACGCACGGCGGAACTAGCAGAGGCGAAAGACAAAGCAGAAGTTGCCAACCAGGCTAAAAGCGAATTTCTCTCGAATATGAGTCATGAATTGCGCACCCCCCTCAACGGCATTCTTGGCTATGCTCAAATTCTTAAGCGAGAGCATAATCTCAGTTTCCGCCAAACTGATGGTTTAGAAATTATCCACAAAAGCGGGATTCATTTGTTGACCCTAATCAACGACATCTTAGATTTATCCAAAATCGAAGCCCGTAAAATGGAACTCTACCCCGATGATATCCATTTTGCTAACTTCCTCGACAGTGTTGTGGGAGTGATAAAAATGCGGGCGTTGGAGAAAGATATTTTGTTCAAATACCAACCTGACTCTAACTTACCTATTGGAATTATAGCTGATGAAAAACGACTTCGACAAGTCTTACTAAACTTGTTAGGAAACGCCGTTAAATTTACCGAGCAAGGTCAAGTTACCTTGGGGGTGACGGTTACGCAGTCTCACGTTACTACTTCTACTATTTGTTTTGATATTATTGACACTGGGGTTGGTATGACTCCCCAGCAGTTAGAGAAAATCTTCCTACCTTTTGAACAAGTGGGTGATACTCAACGTCGGTCTGAGGGCACAGGGTTAGGATTAGCTATTACCAAACAACTGGTAGAATTGATGGGGGGTGAACTCAAGGTCACCAGTGAATTGGGTAAAGGGTCAAGGGTCTGGTTTGAAGTTAGTTTTACTCTTGGGTCGATCAGTGGGGAAAATCAAGCTAAAATTCCAGATAAAATTATAGGATATCGAGGAAAAAAATGTACGCTGTTGGTGGTAGATGACAAACTCGAAAACCGCTTAGTTCTTGAGAATATGCTTGCACCCTTGGGATTTGACGTGGTCACTGGTGAAGATGGTCAGCAGGAAGTGGACTTGGCTCAGCAAATGCAACCGGATATGATTTTGAGCGATTTAGTTATGCCGGTTAAAAGTGGGTTTGAAGCCATTAAGGAAATTCGCCAAATCCCAGAGATTAGCGAAGTGCCAATTATTGCTATCTCTGCTAGTGTACTGGATATGGATCAGAAAAAGAGTCAACTTGCCGGTTGTGATGCCTTTTTATCCAAACCCGTAGATGAACCAAAGTTATTGACCTTGTTAGGAAAGTATTTACATCTGGAGTGGGTGTACGAACAGAATGATCAGCTTTCAAAGATGAACCCTGAAAACGGTTTAGTGGAACCAACTGAATTAGTGATTCCGCCACTAGAAGAAATGGAAGTGCTGTATGAGTTGGCGATGTTGGGCAGTATGAAAAAAATTCGGGAGCGAGCTATCTACCTCGAAGAACTCGATCAAAAATACATGACTTTTGCTAACAACCTCAAAGAGTTAGCCCATGGGTTTCAAGAACAGAAGATTCTTGCCTTAGTAGAAAAATATTTGTAATCTATAGCAGGGAACAGGGAACAGGGAACAGGGAACAGGGAAAGATACCGAAGCGTGGTAAGCGTGGTAAATCTTATAAAGATGGTAAGTGTGGGGAGATGGGGAGATGGGGAGATGGGGAGTTAGATGAGCAACGGTTGTGCTTGCCACGGGGCTTTGAAGGTGCGGACACAAGCCTGAGCACACAGCTTCTGCAACGGAAATTCCCCTTAAATAGGTACTAACTAGCTGGTCAGTACCTATTTAATAGGTACAGTACCTATTTCTTCCGCCAACGGGCATCTGGCCCTCGCCCAAGGCATTCGAGCCGCCCAGCCTCCCTTTCCTGGCGCAAGATACGGCGAATCAGATCAATTCCTACAGTAGGACATTGTTCCTGTAAATGCTTGATCGAAAAATCTCCAACTATATTGTTAATGGCATCTAGCACCATCGCTGTTTTAGCGCCTTTGGTTGAGGTTACTAACCCAACCCGTTGCTCAAAATCCCGGTACGCCGATAGCACCGACACTCCCAGAAAATACTCCCACCAAGGTAACAAACTATGCTGTCCCTGATGCCAGCTTTGGGAGGACTGGTAAAGTGTATCGTAGTAGCTTTCCTTTGTGCGTTCTACAATGCGTTCCAAACTAATAAACCGCCCCACCTCGTAACCAGCTTTGTATAGTAACAGTAGTGTCAGCAGCCTAGCCATCCGTCCATTTCCATCACTAAAAGGGTGGATGCACAGAAAATCCAAGACGTAGGTGGGGATGAGCAATAAAGGTTCGAATTCCTCAGACTGCCAGAGGCGATTGAACTGTTCGTGCAAGCGTTCCATTGCGGATGGTGTAGCATAAGCCGCAAGTGGTTGAAACCTCACAACCTTTGTACCATCTGGATAAGTTTGGCTGATTTGATTATCTACCGACTTCCAGCGCCCACCCTCACCAACAGAAAACTGGTAAAGATCACGATGCAGCTGTAACACCACCCCTGGAGTGAAAGGGATGTTAGCATAGCTGCTGTGGATCGTACTAAGTACATCTCGATAGCCAGCAATTTCTTGTTCGGAGCGATCGCGGGGCGTAGTTTTTTCAGCTACCAGTTCCTTGATGCGTTCGAGGGGCACTGTAATGCCTTCTATGCGGTTGGAGGACTCAGTACTCTGAATAATCGCCGCCTGACGTAGTGTTTGCAAAACTTGGGGTGACTGTTCTTTGAACAGTTCTTGCTTGCCTTTGTACTCACCAATCAGCCGGATAGTACGCAGTAGATTTTGAGGAATAAGCTGGCGCTCAATAAAACCTGGTTCAAACGACTGCATGGGTAATTCCTATAAACCCAACCTCAGTATACTAGACTTGGCGGCAGTTGTAGGGAACAGAAAACTTCGGATCAGCGGATCATCGGAACAAGAATTGAGACAAACACTATCAGAACAATACTTTTGTAAGAGGTCTACTATAATTGTTGCGTTAGTGTAAAACTATCTGTAATCTCAAGTTCGATTAATCTCTTCCCAAGTAGTCCCTGGATTTTTGGTAATAGGTAATTGCTAATGGCTAATGCTCGTAAGATTACTGATTCGCGATTCCCGATTCCCGATTCCCGATTCCCGATTCCCGATTCCCGATTCCCGATTCCCCGAAAATACTAGGTTACATCCCTTTTATGGAAAGGATATCAGTATTTATGTAATTTTCCGGTTAAACTCTCCAGGCGATAAGCACTATACTTGCCTTTAAGTAAAAAAGAGAAACGTAGGAAAAAGTGAGACTGGTAATGGGGAGATCGGGAGTTTTCCTACTCTCCCCTTATTTTATTTTCCTTGTCCTAAAACACGTATCAGGCTAACACTATGCTGGCTAGGGTTTGGAGTGGTTCAATTATCGGCATTGATGCTGTAAAAGTAGGGGTTGAAGTAGATGTGTCCGGTGGCTTACCGGGAATTGTAGTGGTTGGTTTACCGGATACCGCTGTCCAAGAGTCCCGAGAACGGGTGAAAGCAGCACTGAAAAATGCTGGTTTTGCCTTTCCGATGCGCAAAATTGTGATTAATCTGGCTCCGGCTGACTTACGGAAAGAAGGTCCTAGTTTTGATTTACCGATCAGTGTTGGTATTTTAGCGGCATCGGAACAGTTAAATCCTCAGTTATTGGGAGACCACCTATTTCTCGGAGAAGTGTCTCTTGATGGCAGTTTGCGACCTGTAGCTGGTGTTCTTCCAATTGCTGCGGCAGCAAAGCAAATGGGAATTACTGGGTTAGTGGTTCCTGCTGACAATGCTACAGAAGCTGCAGTGGTGAATGGCATCACTGTTTATGGATTTGAGCACCTATCCGATGTTGCTGATTTCCTTGACCAGCCAAACCGCTATTCACCGGTAGAGATGGATAGTGTGGGGGAGTTGCAAGTTTACCAGTCCACCGCACCGGATTTAACGGATGTTAAAGGTCAGGCTCATGGGCGTCGAGCGTTAGAAATTGCTGCGGCTGGGGGACATAATTTAATCTTTGTTGGTCCTCCTGGCAGTGGTAAAACCATGTTGGCGCGACGATTACCGGGAATTTTGCCACCGTTGAGTTTTCCTGAAGCTTTGGAGGTCACTCAAATTTATTCTGTTGCTGGCTTATTGAAAAATCGCGGCAAACTGATTTGCGATCGCCCTTTTCGCAGTCCCCATCATTCCGCCTCTGGCCCATCTCTTGTGGGTGGTGGTAGTTTTCCGAAACCGGGAGAAATTTCCTTAGCCCACCGGGGAGTTCTATTTTTAGACGAGTTGACAGAATTCAAGCGCAATGTCCTAGAGTTCCTACGCCAACCTTTGGAAGACGGACAAGTCACTATTTCCCGCACCCGCCAATCGGTACAGTTTCCTGCTCAGTTTACCTTAGTGGCTAGTACCAATCCCTGTCCCTGTGGATACTTTGGTGACCCGATCCAAGCCTGCAGCTGTTCCCCTCGCCAACGGGAACAATATTGGTCGAAGCTATCAGGACCATTAATGGATCGCATTGATTTACAAGTAGCGGTCAATCGGCTTAAACCTGAAGAAATCACTAGACAGTCTACAGGAGAAGAATCAGCACCGGTGCGAGAACGAGTCCAAGTCGCACGCGATCGCACTCGTCACCGCTTCCAAACTGAACCCACTCTTCATTGCAATGCTCAGATGCAAAGCTATCATCTACGTCGATTCTGTCAATTAGATGAGACTTCCCGTAATGTATTAGAAGCAGCTATTCGCAAACTTGGTCTTTCTGCTAGAGGCACCGACCGTATTCTCAAAGTTGCCCGTACCATTGCCGACCTGAGTGGTAATGATGACCTTAAAACCGAACATGTTGCTGAAGCCATTCAATATCGTACTATTGATCGCATGCAATAAGATGCAATTAGGGGCAATTGATGGGTTAACGGATCTAACGGATGGGAATATAGGGAGTAGTAGCCAAGACGAGTTGAAGGCATGAAGCAAGTCAAAGCAGTTTTATGTGGATATTATGGCAAGGGCAACGGTGGCGATGAAGCATTGTTAGCGTCACTGCTGCAAATGCTACCAAAGTCAGTCAAGCCGATAGTCCTTTCCGGTAACCCTAGTCAAACTCGTCAGCGCTATGGAGTGGAAAGTTGCGATCGCATGTCTACCCTACCAGTGCTCAAGGCTATGCGGCTTTCAGAACTATTCATCTGGGGGGGTGGTAGTTTAATCCAAGATGTGACTAGTGCCGCTAGCCCTCTCTACTACTGTGGTTTAATGGGATTAGCTCAAAGGATGGGTCTGAAAACCATTGCTTGGGCTCAGGGGGTTGGTCCAATTAAGCGTCGGCTGATTAGTTCCCTAGCCCAGCGGTCCTTCACTGGATGTACAGCAGTCAGTGTCAGGGATTATGGCTCAGCGACACTGCTAGCGGATTGGGAAATTCCGTTTATTATGGCTCCCGATCCAGTTTGGGCATTAGACTCCAAACCTGTACCAGGATTGTGGGATTTACCAGCACCAAGAGTAGCAGTTACTTTGCGTACGCATTCTACCCTAACTCCCAAACGCCTGAATAATCTGACCCATGCCTTAGTGGATTTTCAGAAAGCCACACAAACCTGTATTTTATTAGTCCCTTTCCAAGCTTCCCGAGATTTCACCATTGCCCAATCTATTGCCTCTGAGTTAACCGGTCCCCATCAGATCTTTTCTATAGAAGACCCTAGAGAATTGAAAGGATTATTTCGGGGGGTGGAAATGGCGATTGGGATGCGCTACCACAGTTTGATTATGGCAGCAGCGGAAGAATGTCGATGTTTTGCCCTCAGTTATGACCCCAAAGTTAACTACTTGATGGAGCAACTGGATTTACCTGGATGGGATGTTGCTAGTTTACCAGATGACCCAAATGTGATTAGTAAAACCTGGCTAGAACACTATGCTAATGGTGAAGCATTGACTAAAGACCAAATTCAGTCATTAGTAGACCGGGCAAGGATGCATCAGGATGTGCTTATGGAAGTTTGTTAATTGTTACTTTTTAATTAACCAAAGGGAACAGCGGATCTGGGAACAGGGAATAGGGATGCAGCGCTTCTGCCTTCTACCTTCTGCTTTCTGCCTTGCTGTTAGTTTATTTTTCAAGGAATGGGTAGTCTGTATACCCTTTTTCTAAATCCTTAATATCTGAAAATTTTACAACAGCTGGGGAGTAGAAGTGTTCAACTTCGGCCCTTAGGGAATCGAGAATAGGGGGAAGAGTATTTGGATTATTTAAGACTTTTCACCAATCTCAAAAAACTCAGCTTGGCTTTACGGTTCAGACTGTTGCAGCATAAACAAGCAGTAAGCCCCAAACAGGATCACTGAAATCATCACAAAGATCAGGGCACCTTCCTGGCTGTGCCAATATTCAAAGGCTGCTTCACTGGAGGGGGCTGCGAGGTGTGCCAGTATCGCTATCCTAATGCCATTGACGATAAAACCCAGGGTAGCGGCAACGATGGGAACAATGATTTTTTGGCTGCCAGAGGTGGGAAACATTACCAGCACAATCACAGCTAGCCCTAGCATGTAGGTGATTAAGTTGAGACCAGAACAGGACGGGACCACTTCCACGCTACCCTTGGGGAGGATAATGTAGGAGTCTTGCAACACGGCATTTGCTCCAGAGTACCACAGCACGAAAGCCGAGAATTTGGCGGTAATGGGAGTGATATCAGGGAGATAGGGCAGCAGAAGTTTGGGAACACCTAGGGTAAAGAGGATGAGGAGTTCTTGCCAATATTGTTTTAAGCCTCGAAAGCCAGAGGCAAGCAGAGCCAGACCGAAGACGGAAATAAAGGGTGAGAAGCCAAGGAATTTTTCACTAGGCTGAGCACCACTCTTAACCAGAATCCCTGCAATGATCAATGCACCAAAGAAAGAAGGGAGAATACCGCTGCCGAGTTTAAGTTGATAGCGTTTGTCCCAAAGAGTGGAAGAGGCTGCCAGCCAAAAGACAATGCTAAGAGCAAGGTGAGACGATTTTTCGGCTCTGAGATTGAGAGTTAGGTGAATCGCCATCAAGCCCGCTCCTATTGCTAGGAGCAATAAGGCAGGAATGTTTAATTGTTTAACCAGGGAAAATCGAGCTGCTTTCATATCATTAGGGTAGTTTTACCGAGATTGACTAGACACAAGACAAGTTTCTTCGTCCTGCATGGAAGGATGATGACCATATTAAAGCGGTTTGCAATTGGGTGAGGTACAAATTGCAAACTGCTGTACTTTAGTGATTTTTAAATCAAAAAATATCAGCTGGATCTGCTTTCTGGAGTTGAGTAACAGCGATCAAACCACCTATGAAACACATTAAAATGGTTAATAATTGGACATTGAAGGCACGAACAAACTCCATTTGAATGGGTAGGAGTGTTGTTTTGAGGGTCAAGTCATATATGCCTAAGGTAATGGCAAATCCCGGAATATAGCCAAGAATCGCAAGAATGAATGCTTCTTGAAATACCACATATAGCAAATAATTATTGCTATAGCCGATGGCCTTTAACGTAGCGTATTCCCGCAAGTGATGAGACACATCTGTATAGAGAACTTGATAGACAAAAACAATGCCCACAATCAAGCCAATCACAACTCCTAAATCGAAAATAAATCCGATTGCAGTGCTAGTTTGCCAGTAGTTTTTTTCAAAACTAATCAATTCCTGCTTAGTAAAAACTTTGACATCTTCGGGAAAATAGCGTCGCATTCGCGCAACAACTTCATTCACGTTGCTAAGGGGATTGAGTCGAATCAGACCAATATCAATCAAGCCTTTGGTACGGCGATCAAAAATGCGCAAAAAGTTTACGTTACTTGTCATGATATTGCCATCTGCACCAAAGGAGGCACCCATTTTGAACAAGCCCACCACAGTGACCTGCCTGACTTCAATTTCAGTGTTGACAGCATTGTCTTGACGGAATTGGGCAGCTACTGGTCCAAATTCGGGCCTTGAAGCTTGATCAAACAGAACAGTATCGGGCAGGGTTAACTCATCGGTATGCTGGACAACCCCCGGCAGCTGAAAAATGCGATCGCTCGGTTCAAATCCAGTGACAAAAATCTGACGGGTTTGACCGGTTTGGGGATTTTTCCACTGACCATAATCCACATAAATTGGGCTCACAAGTTCTACTTCAGGAAAAGCCAAAGCTTGCAACAAACGGCGCTCCGAGAATTGACTCATGCCAATTAAGGCCGTGGAGCGGGGACTAATCAAAAAAATCTCTCCCTGGAGGTTACTGTGCAAACGCACTGCACTTTCAAACAGGGCTGCCCTCAGTCCCATCTGCATAAAGATCAAAATCACGGCAAAGGCAATCCCTGCCAAGGCTACAAACAACCTGGTGCGGTTATGGGTAAGTTGTAACCAGGCGACGGGAATCTTGTAAAACATCATCGGATGTAAATCACCGTGTGAACCTGCAAGTTAGTTAAACCAGCTACTTTTAGGCTATCATCAGGACTTAGACGGATTTTCACCTCCACCACTCTGGCATCAACATCAGCTGCAGGGTCAGTCTGTAACACGTCTTTTTTGGCTACTTCCAAGCCAATTTCATCAACAATACCCTCCAGTTTGCCTGTAAACCCTCGACTAGTAATCGAGGCCCGTTGTCCTGGCTGAACCCAGTTAATATCTGTTTCATAGACTTCTGCAACAGCATACATCTGGTTAGTTTGGCCTAATGAAACAATACCGTTCTTGTCAACGGTTTCACCAGGAAACGTGTGGATTTTGAGAATTTGACCATTGCGAGGGGAACGCACATAAGCTAGATCTAGATTAGCTTGGGCTTGCTTAACTCCGGCCTTTGCGTTTTCTAGCTCGGCTCGCGCAACTTCCACATCTATTGGCCGCACCTCAGAAATTTCATTCAGGGTGGCTTGGGCTTGCTTAACCCGATTTTGAAGGGTATTCAGAAGTTTTTGGCGAATTCGTTTTGCCTCAATTAGACGTTTCTGGGTAGTCTCCAAGGTCAGGCGTTTGTTATCTCGCAAAGAGGCTGAAACTGCCCCTTCTTGGTACAAGTGCTCATAGCGTTCATACTCCACGCTGGCGTTGTTCAACTCAGCTTCCAAACGCTCAATCTTAGCATTTTGGGTTGCAACCTCTCCTTGTAGTTCTGCTTTGGAGTGCTCAACCACTTGTGCCTGACTTTGAATTGCTCCTTGCTTTGCCCCAGCTTGGACTTGATGGAGACGGGCTTGGTAAATTTTGACTTCGGTCTGTGCCTTCTCTAAAGCGGCTTGCAGGCGATCGCGGTTATCTAAAATCGCAATCACCTGTTCTGAGAGCACTTTGTCACCTTGTTTGACCAGCAGCTGTTTAACTCGTGTGCCTCCTACCTCACTTGGTGCCGAGATCTCGATAACTTCTCCTTTTGGTTCTAACCGCCCAAGGGCAGCAACAGCTCCAATCTCAGAGGTGTTAATAGTATTATTGCTGGCAGAATTCTGAACTGTGGCTCGTTGTCGTGAAAAACTGTGAGCAACAGTAAAACCCGTAGCAGTAGCCGACCCAACAGCCAATGCAGCTCCTAGCAGCAGTACTTTGGGTGACCCCAATTCTTTTGTTAGTATCCAATCACTCATAGTGCATCAGGTCAAGCAGCATAGGGTTGAAGTGCAGCCTGGAGTACTTGAGGAACAGGAACAGGGACGGTTTTGTCTCCCTCACGCCCCATACAAGCGACTTGTTGTTCACCCCGAGCTACCAAATCTTCACCGGCATCGTTTAGTCGCCAGTATTCAAATAGCATTGTGATACGGTTTTGATGGAGGTTTTTCAATTGCATACGAATGGCCAAGCGGTCGAAAGCAAATAACTCAGAAAAATATTCGCAGGAGATGCGAACGGTAGCGAGGGCAAGTCCTTGGGATAGTTCTGCCAGGACTTCCGGGGCATGATCATACAGAAACATCTCGCGGCAGCGTCCTTGCCACTTCAAATGGTTGGCGTAGTAGACATTGCCAACAAGATTGGTTTCTTCAAAGCTGACGATGTGGGAATATTCGTAGGTTTGCATTAGGTATCCTTCAAAGTACTTATGGAAATTGGGTTGGTTATGGCATAGATTTGGGTGCGGTACATCCAGTAATTTAGGGAGGAAAACACAATTAGTGTTGTTAAACTAGCGTAGATAACTGCAGGTCTTAATGGAATCAAAACTAAGGATGTGATCAGTTCTAGCGCAATCAAGCCAATCAAGATATTGGCAATGGTTTTACGGTGCAACAAGTTACACAACATTGCCCCTAGCGGTGCACCCACCACAACGATTGGGATGGCTGCAAACCAATAAGCTTGCACCTGCTCAGAGAAATCATGGAAGACAAAAACTTGCAGGACCAATCCAGCTAGGGCGTTGATGGCCATTAGCACAACCGAGGTAGGCGTAGCAACCTTCTCGCTAACACGAAAAAGTAGCACCATCACTGAAAAAATCACAATATCAATGCCATTGCCTACAAGCCCACTCATGATGCCGCCCAATATTCCAGCCAGGAGAATTAGTCCTCGTTGCTGCAAATTCCAATAGGGGATAGCCCGATGACATAGCCTCTTCCCCTTGTTGAGGGCTAAAAGGGTGATGGCAAAACTACTGAGCATAATGGTGAAGGACATTTTAATCACATCGGGAGGCAACAAAGGCGCGAAAAACCCTAACCCCAGAAAAATCCCGAGGAATCCTCCGAGACTGCCCCAGCGGATCACCCGACCTTCGATGTGAATGCCTGTGCTCCAAATGCCTAAGGAGGCGGCACTCATCCCAACAGCTTGAATAGCTAGGGAAAATACCTTGGCGTCGTGGGCTGGAATCTGCAGCAGTTTGGTAAATACGGGGAAAGCAACTGCTCCGCCACCCACGCTGCTTCCTCCAGCAATCATGGAACCAAAGACCATCGTCAAGGCAATTTCCCAATGGTTGATCAGATGGGTAAAGGCTTGATGATGACCGAGAAGGGTCAGCCATGTTGTCCATATGGTCAGAGCTATTATGACCATAACTCTGTATTTATAAACAGACATTATCACTTCTCGACTTCTCCGTGTCTCAAAATTTGCCTTAACAATTGCAGAAGGTTATGCTGTTGGTTTAGTTTTCTTATGCCTTTTGGAATGCTCTTTTTTTATGAAGCTACCAATTTTTATATAAAAAAACACCCAAATATTGTAGCATATTAACTTTGGCTGCTTTTAATATATTAACATTCAAATTTTTTAGCGATTTTTCTTGGGACTATAATTGTAATGAATCTACTCTCCACAGTCGTTTTTTATTCTGAACTGGCTTGTTCAACTTTTGCCTAGTTACTCTAAAGCACCTTTGCAAGTAAAAATGAGTAATTTCCAACAGTTACTATTTTATGACAATAGGATCGGTGTAATTTTTTCTCTGCGCTAGAGAAAATTTATGGTTAAACCAAAACTAGTATTCTACATTCTTCAACTCTTTTTGGGTTAACACAGAAAGAACTAATTTTTCTTGGATATCCTGAACAGACACTACACAGGTGGCAATGATCAGGGAACCCGTATTTAATACAATCCACCCCTCTGGGGCTGAAGAGTTCAGCACAAGGGGGGCAGTAACTATTACCCCAGCCTTCTTCAAGCATTCACAAGCCGTCCAAATGCAGGTAGCTGCCGTATCCAGATCCTGGCCAGCCTCATGGACAAGCAACTGTGCTAAGCTGAATCGCTCTGCACTAAGCAAGTCTTGCCACAGCTCAAGAGTTCGGCAAACCACAGGTTCAACATCACACCCAATTAACGTTGCTCCGGCAACCGCCAACATCAGCTCCCCGGTATAGCTAACGGATACAGACTTATCCTGGTGTATTCCTGTTGCATCAGTAATAACTTCTGGTTTGCCATCAGGTCGGTGCGTGAGGACAGGGGGATGGAGTGAGGTTGAGGTTCCGTTACCATTGCTTAGAATGTTTTCAATAGTACGATCTCTTTTCACCTTTCGTTCAATAGAAGTGTCCTTGTCCACAACTACTGCAATATCAGCACCAGGGATGAGCTCATGAATTTGACGTTCCAGGTAGGGACCTAGCAATGGTGCAGCCCAAGTTTGCTGAGTGTTAACTGAGCCGATCACCTTAAGACAAAGTCCTTCCCAACGCTCCAGAACTTTGCCATCCTCACTGAGTATTTCTAGGTCATAGATGAAGGTGTTTTGAAACTGCGATCTCTCTTGGGCGTGAATATAACGAGGTTGCTCAAATAAACCAGGATTAATCACGATTTGCTTGACACCAGCGGGCAACAAAGTCACATGAGGAATACAAGCTTGCAACCCATGGATTGCAGCATCTCTGGCAGCAGGATCCCCTAATCGGAAATCAGCAGGCAGATAGGGACTAAACCACAGTGATTCCTGTTCAGGTAATAGTTCCGCTATACATTCTTTTGCCCGCAGTTTGTGGTATTGTCGTAAGCGACGGAAGCGACCTGAGTGGAAAAGAATGCCACCGTATAAATCCTGGTCAGGGTGGAGGGAAATAACACATTCAGTGGTTGAGTTTGGGGAACCAAAAAGGCTCGACAAGCTATTCTGTTGTTGAACAATACTTTTCTGAATGTGGTTGTGTGGTTTTAGTGTGGAATTGTGACTAATAGAGTAGGTTGCCCGAAAGTGATCGACCTGAAATGCTGTCTGTTCAGTGCGAATCACAACATCCACATAGTTGTGAGATCGCACCAGGGCAGCAATGCGAATCTTGAGGGAGTCATTGGCAGGAACAACCACAGGTCGATTAAACTGAACATCCTCGAAACAGATGGATTTCAAGGGACCTGCAAGAGCAGTAACCACCTGAGCCATAGCTTCCAGCCCCATCACAGCTGGAAAGATCCGTTCCCCTTGATAGACGTGGTCGTTGAGATAGGGATCTGTCCCGACCGAGAGGTCTGCGTCCACCACCAGCTCGATACCAGGGTAGTAGATTCTGGGTTGCTCCAAAAATCGTAAGAAGGGGAATTCAGGATGCTCCATCCTTAAGGTGGGTGCTTCCCCAAACCGACCCGTAATCACGACCGATGTCACGGGTAATGGTTGAGCCACCAATTGCCGTAAGATAGAAATCCCTATATCCGGCGAAATAGGTGTAATCCCTTCTCGCAGTAGCACATCAACTCGCCCCAACCGTTCGCCCATGCCAACGCCAGACCAGATGGACCACTCCAAATTCAGGCAGCGACAGCTTGGTTGTGCATGCTGAAACTTCTCGACAAGATTGGCTAGCCATTCATTGGCCAGGGCATAATCTGCTTCACCTCGCAGACCAGTGCGGGCAATCAGCGAACCAAAGGTGATCAGGAGTTTGAGGGCTTGAGGGTTGACTGTTGACAATAGATTATTGAGCCCTTCAACCTTTGGCCCTAAGGTTTTGTGGAAATCTGCTGGAGTCAGTGTGGTCAAAAGTTGAGGTGTATTTACCCCAGCACCATGGAGCACCGCCGTAATGGGTCCGAACTGGGTCTCAAATTTTTGCACAGCCCTTTGTAAAGCCTGCACATCAGTCACATCTGCTGCTTCGTACAGCACCTCAACGCCACTTACTCGCATCCGTTCCAGGTTGTGGAACAACTCATCATCCGTATCTGGATGTGAGCGCCCTAAGAGTGCCAAACGCACCCCCGTTTCTCGGGCCAACGCCAACGCACATTCAGCGGCAATTCCCTTCCCTCCACCGGTCACCAGCAAAACATCTGTGACAGTCAGAGGAATTTCTGGGGCGGCCTGCTGCCATTGTTCTAATTGCAGTAATTGCAAAATAGGTACCTGTCGGTTACCCTGATGATCGTAACTAGCCTCGATATATCCCTTGGCGGCTTGGACTTCAGCTAGAATGTAGATCACTGATTGAGGATGATCCTCGGGAATGGTGACGACACAAGTCGTAATCTGAGGGTTTTCCAGATGGAATGTCCGGGCAACTCCCCCACCGATGGGAGCATGTTGCACCAGAACAAAGTGGGTGTTTTCATCCTGGGCTAGAACCTGTTGAGCCCCTGACAAGAGACAGTCAATAGTCTGTTTGTCTTCCTCAACGGATAAATACACCACAACCCCTTGGCCTGGAAAGCTTTGAAAGGCTTCCTGCAATACTTCTGCAAAAGGAGTATTACTTGCTGTTAGGATCTGCCACCGTCCTTCAGGGTCAAGAGAATGGGGTTGTGATGATAAGGGGCGATCGCGCCACTCGACTGTAAAGGTTCGTACCCAAGCATCTATCCCAGAAGGAGGCTGATTCACGCCGTCGATGGGTGTAGATCTACCTGTACGGACTAAATCCCCTAGGGCTTGAGCTACTTCTGCGACTGTGGCATCCGCATAGTTTGTGGGGGCTGCTGACGGCTCAAGGGCGAGGGACCTAGCAGCCTCTGCAACCAACTGCCCCACTGTAATAGAGTTGAGATGCAGGTCACTGAGCAAGCGATGATTGTCTTGAATGGCTGTGGTTGGTAATTCAATCCGTTGCGCTACCAGTTGCCGAAGCAGTTCTTTGGGGGTCTCCCATGTCTTCTGGTTAACTATGGATTGTTCCGTTAGATGATAAGCATCAAAGCCCTTACCTCCAGCCTCTATTCCCATCTGGGAGACCAAAGCAGTTTTAGGAATAGAGGTCTTGCCGTTATCAGAGGTTGAAATTGATACTTCTTGAAGCTGCAATTGAGGTGCTAATTCGCAAGGGTTGACAAAGAATTTTGGTTGCCAGTCTAAATTGAAAGGGCGAGTAAAGCGATCGCTAAATAAGGCATTTGGATCGATAGAACTCCCCATCACAAAAGCGGCCCCAACTGCCTGGAGTAACCCCTGCAGCGACGGTCCACTAGCATCTAGGGCGATCGCTGGTGTTTCTACACAGTCTTTGGCCAAACGGCTTAGCACTCTACCAGGACCTACTTCAATCCAGAGATCAACCTCTTGGCTAGCCTGAGTAATGGCCTCTAGGAAGCGAACAGGGGCAGTCACTTGTTGATAGAGAAGTGATCGCACATCTGTCTCAGCGGTCAGCAGTGATCCTGTGACGGTAGAGATCACTTTGCGTTGCAGGGGTTGAATTGTTTCTGTCACCAAGTGTTTAGCTAAAGGCTCAGCAGCAGCACTCACTAAATCAGAGTGAAAGGCATGGGAAACGGACAAAGTAACCGCTTTAAGCCCTTGCGCCTGTGCTTTATTAATAATACTAATAATAGCATCCACTTCCCCCGAAATAATTGTTTGCTGGGGGGTGTTAAGACCTGCGATTACCACAGGATAACCATTTATCAGCTGTCTGATCACCTGCTGGGATGACCGAATACTAGCCATTGCTCCGGTAGCACTCCCGAAATCAGTGATTGCTTGTCCCCGCACTTGAGTAATTCCCAGCAGAGCGTCTTGGTCAAAAGCACCTGCCCAATGCAGTGCAGTGATCTCGCCCAAGCTGTGCCCGATTGCAATATCAGCTGTTAGGCCCAGTTGCTCTAAAACCAGCAGTGCCGCCTTGGAAGCTTTGACAATAGCAGGTTGAGCGATCGCAGTGGCTTTACCATCTTCTGGTTGAGGCAAAGGATTTTGGGCGTAGAGGTCCCTGACTTGATCAAAGCGATGCTCCCAACACCCGCCATTGAAATAGGTGGGGGAAGCTTGGCCTGGAAACAAAAATCCCAATCGGGATGGAGTTGTCCTCTTGCCTAGAAAAATACCTGTATCTGGCTCTAGACGTTCAGTTATGCCTTCCTTTAACCAGGTGGCTAATACCTCCAGTCGTGTGGTCAACTCCATCGGGGTTCCTGCCACAATTGCCACTCGCACAGTTCCAGGACTCAGGGATTGAGCTAGGTGAACCGCTAAATCTGTGACTTCAGCCCGTGATAATCTGGGGGCAATTTCCAGAACCTGGGCAACTTGCTGTTGCAGCTGATCAACCTGCTGAGCTTGGAATAGAAAAAGTTCTGCATCTTGAGGGGAGTGTAACAGGATTTTTTCGTTATGATTCAAGCTGTGACGGCGATCGCCATTGTTTCCTTCTAAAACAATATGGGCATTAATGCCACCAAACCCCATGGCACCGACCCCAGCTCTCAAGGGAGTGTCCTCGGACCACAGTTTTCCCTGGGGCAGTACCCTCAGGGCTGCATCTGTTGCGGTTAAAAGCCCATGAGGTTGGTCACACATGGGCATGGGAGGAATGACCTGATGATGGAGCGCTAGAGTGGCTTTTATCAGTCCTGCAATGCCAGCGGCGGCTTTGGTGTGTCCGATATTGGCCTTGATCGAACTGATCACTGCTACTGGAGCATCGGGATTGCTCTCTTGGCGGGCACGGGAAAGGGTTTTTAATTCGGTTGCATCTCCGACACTGGTACCTGTCCCGTGACCCTCAAAATAGGTAACGGTATCAATGCCAAAACCAGCCCTACGATAGGCTCGCTGAAGCGCCAATAGTTGTCCTTCAACTTCAGGGCGGGTCATTCCACCATGGCCATCTGAGGATACTCCCCAACCTCGAATCACTGCATAAATAGGACAATTTTGGACAATGGCATCTGCATGGCGCATGAGCACGACAAATCCACACCCCTCTCCTGGCCAAAAGCCAGTAGACCGGGCATCGTAAACCCTCATCTCGTCGGTCGCCAAAGCACCAGCTTTAGCAAAACCAACCAGTTCAAAGGGATCTAAACTCAAATCTACCCCTCCTGCTAGGGCCACATCAAAGTCCCCTGATACCAGCCCTGAACAAGCATGGGCAATAGCTAAAAGGGAGGAACTACAAGCTCCGTCAACGGCATACCCACCGCCTTTAAAATCAAAGTAGTTACAGATGCGTCCGGCGATCGTATTTGATAGATTACCAGCTAGGGTTTCTTCACTAATCTCAGGGAAAGGCTGTTTGTACTGTTGCTCCAGCATTTTCACTAAAGCTGAACAGTGCTCTGGCGGATAATTGGTTTGACTTAGGGTTGCTTCTACTACTCTGCGAACATAGGGCCAGCGGAGTCTCATCGTGTTGGCTCGGGAAAACTCTCCGGTTAAAGTATTCCCCAGCAAGACCCCTGTCGATTCACGGGGGATACCCTCGGCATTGGGAAACCCTGCATCTGCCAGGGCGCGGTTGGCAATATCTAAGGCTAACCAATGGGCTAAATCAGCAGAGCGAAATGTACTGCCCACAACCCGAAAATCAACCCGGTCAAATTCATAGCCTTCGATCAAGGCTGCTTCTGAAGCATAGGTTCGATCGGGAACAGTGGGATTGCTGCTCCAATAATCTGATAAATTTAAGCGTTCTGAAGGCATGCGCCGAAAGGAGCGCCGTTGAGCCAGCACATTTTCCCATAGTTCAGCCGGTGAATGGGCATCTGGATAGCAGCAGGCCATTCCTACAATTGCGATCGCAGGGGTCATGACTTAGACCTCCCCAGTAATGGTTGAAGGGACTAAAATGCGGGTTGATGAGGCTGGTTGAGCAAGACTTTCTCTGAGCAAAACTAAACCCCTGGCCCCACACACAAGGGTCAATGCAAAGAAGAAACCGAATACAATGTGATTCAGCATTAAAAGACCATATGTTGCTGCAACACAACCCCCAAAAATGATCTGATTCAGAGGCTTGATGGGGGTTGTTCCCGGATCGGAGATCATGTAGAAGGTGAAAAGGACAAACGCAACTCCTGTCATAGGCATCAGGGGAGCAAGCAGGGGTGTGTCAAACATCCAACTCCTCAAGCACGCTTGTATAATAAAGCCCCCAACCCAACTCAGAATCAGTGGGAGTTTGCCTGTAAAGCGGGCATTGAGAAACGTTCCCGAACAAATTATCAAGCCAGGAAGTAGCCAATCACTCCAGCCAACCAGGTTTTCAGTAAATTGATAGGGAGGGGCAATGCCAACCCAGGGAAATAGAAGCAACGTCAGGGTAATACCAAAGTTAGAAGGATTCAGAAAGTGTCGGGTTTTCTTGCCGACAGGTACGCGGAAAATAGCTTTTGAGGCTATGGCAACTGTGGTGGCAAAGGCGATGGGCAACAGCTGTTCGTTTGCATAGAGAAGCATTGCTACCGCTAAGCCGGTAATGTGAGCGGGCAACAGAAAATCAATGAATTTTTGGGAAAAGAGGGTTCCACGGTTTCCTTCTGCTAAAAACCGAGGACGGTGATCGTTGCTCCAGCTATCCAACAATTCCAGAAGAATCTCAACGCTATAGGCTGTGGCAAGAGCAACTAAAGGTTGTATCCAAGATTGCTCGAACCCTAGAACGGTGTGACCCAGCACGTTCAAGACTGTAATTGCGATCGCAAACCGTCGTAAGCCCCCCAGACGATTAGTTTGATACCATTTGGATTGTGCATTCATAATTTTTCCTCTACCACTGCAACAAGGTTTGTGGGGTTAACATAGGTCAGCAAGTTATCCTCATCCAAAATCAACGTGTGAGATCCGGGAGATAAATTCACGGTTGCTTGCTGAGTCTGGCCATTACTCCCACGCCAATGAAGTTCTACAGGGAGAGAGCTGGTGGCCTGAACGTGGCCTAAGCCAAAGTGCAGCTCAGAACTGCGAGCCCCCGAATGTCCATTCCCGCCATCAACTTGCCCTACTAAAGACCGCCCATTGGGAAGTTGGACAATGGCAGCTGCACCGATAGCGGGTCTTCCTAAGGACAAAGGATCAGAAGGAACAGGTAGTAAAAGCGTTAAGTTGAGTGCAGCACCAGCGGTACCATTGCTGTCATTGCGATAGAAATAGGAGGGCTCCCACTGATTTGCGATCGCAAAATCTAAATCCCCATCCCCATCCACATCAGCTGTGGCAATTCCCCGTGTTACTTGGGGTGTAGCCAGCCCTAAGTTTTTGGCCAAGTCGTAATACCGACCATCCTTTGCGCGAACAAAAAATGGGTTGTGGGCCTGACCACTTAGATCATCCCCAGACTGGAAGCGAGGCCAGATATTGGCATGGCTCAACAGTTCATCGTTACCCATGGCGAGTTCATGTAACTCAGGCCATCGATCAATCGTTCCTTTGGCAAAGCCGGTTGCTTGAAGTGCCTCCAATTCACCGTCGTTATCGAAATCACCAAATTTTGTTTCCCAACCCCAGCTACTGCGAGATACTCCCAGGGGCTCACTGTGATCAACATATGGAGCAATCCCTTGGTTCATATCCTCCAATTTGCCAGTACTGGTAAATAGAAAGTGACTTTCTTCTAGTGCATACTCATCGGCAATGTTGCTGACGTAGATATCTAGTAATCCATCTCCATTGATATCACCGAAATCTACCCCCATTCCCTTAAAAGAATCTTTGCCTAATACCTTAGAGTTAGGAGTCGTCAACCCTTTCTGTCCTTCTAGCAGGGCAAATTCTAAGTGGCCAGGTCGGGAACGATTATGGAGTAGCCGATCAGGTCCAAAATCGTTAGCAAAATAGATTTCTGGTTGCAGATCTCCATCTAAATCTGCAGTTCCCACCGCCAGAGTCCAAGCGTGAGCCACGTTCTGATCGATCACCCCGGTAATGTCTTGAAACTTGACCCTTGGTAGAGCCCCTACAGTTGCTTCTTTCCACCGGAGGATATGATTGCTACCCCCGTTGTATGCTCGGGTCATAGAATGCTGCATAGATTCTGTCCCTGAGCCATGGGCATCTAGAATGCGAGCACCATCTTGAAAATAGTTACCGATGATGAGATCATAGTGACTGTCTCCATCAAGGTCAGCAAAGGTGGCTGCATTGGTATACCAACGCTCTCCACTAGTATCAATTTCTTGTTGAACATAACTCAGTGCATTCAAGGGGCTAGTCCCTTCCAGCCTTGCCTTTTTTAGAAATGCAACTGGAGTCCTACCCCAGTAGTAAACCAGTACATCGGTCTGTCCATCTTCATTGAAGTCATGGAATAGACAGCCCATCGGTGCCATTGTTTGTGAGTCATAGGGAACTGCGGTTGGTGTCAGGGCAAAAGGGGCATAGCGATCGCCCGTGCCTGGTACTGGTGATACAATCACTTGATCAGTTCTGGGATCCACGTGGCAGGCATCATTGGGTAGACCATCATTATCTAAATCATTGAGTGCGATCGCAGCCCCTACTGAGGAAATCCATGCCGAATGCTGTTCTAAGCTAGGGTGAACTGAGCGGATTGATTTAGAGGTTGATGAGGCCAGCTCTGGTAATGGCAGACGGGTAAAGTGAAAACGAGATGCCATCGAGTTTCTTTCAGTTGCCGACAAACTGGGCAAGCGGGTAAACCAGAATAAGCTGCAGATCAAGGTAATTGCGACCAGTCGTTTCCCCTGATCTTGCAGAAACTGTAATAAAATTCTCATGGTTTCATCTCCCGTGAAAAGTGCGATTGAATACGCTGTTTCCAGATTTCGTAAGCTGGTTCTGCTCCTTCTTGTTTACCTTCAACCCCAGCTTGGGGAGATGAAACAGGGGGCAAATTTTCCAGGGCTTGATCTGTAACTTCCGCTGCAGCACCAGCACCCATGCCACACAAGATCTGACACGCTATCTCTGTATGAGCAGTGGGGTTGCCTGCTTTTTGACGAGCCTTAGCGGCAAACGCTGCCCCCTGAGCAAGGTGAGGTTGGTACTTCCCGGCAGCTGATTTTAAAGCGTCGATAGCAGCCGGATCCACACCCCCAGCGTAGGCACAAGCCAAACCAACCCCACTCCAAAGATCTGCGTGTCTCTTAGCATCGAAAGTACTGATTTTCAGGGGAATATGATTACAATCTGCCCCACAGACAAACCAAAGACTTCTACCCAGACCCTGGTCAAACACTCGACTGGCGTAGCCAGAAAGTTTTTTGGGAATGGTCTTTTGTTCCACAGTGCGAGGCCAGTTAAAATAGCCCTCATGGAAGCCATAACCGTCAATGGCCAACCAACCTAGCAACGGATCAATTGCTGTTCGATTTTGGATGTTGGATTGTGCATTTGCCATGCAGTTAAGCTGAGTAAGATACACACGACGTCGCCAAGGTAGTCGAGCCAGTATCCAGCCTGCTCCCACATGGACCATGTAGATATGGGCGGCACCGGGACCGGCCATAAATTTTGGCAGCCGATTTTGTGGCCAGGGGGTTAAGGCGTCCAACAACGCTAACCCCATGGCTGCGCCTTCAAAGGCAAACCCACGCCACTCAGCCTCAATGGTATTTAAGCGGAGTGCAAGGGTATCCGGTTTATCATCTGCAAGAGCAGCATGATAGCCCTGTAAAAATGTGTAACCGATCTGTTCTAATCGTTGTTGTGCTTGAACATTTCCAGGCCGAAATCCTCTTTGGATAAAAGTAGTTTCCTTAGGGTCGATGCCAAACAATTGCTGACGCAAGTTTCCCCACTTAGAGATTACTGGAACAGAGGTTTGTGGATGAGTAACCTCTGCTTTAAGAGTTAGGATTGCATCACGTTTACTAGGGTGTGATTGGGTAAAAAAATAATGGCGCACAATGGCCTCCTTATTCAGGTAAGGATTTAGATTATTTCAATTTTTAACAGCCAAAATCCTTAAAAAGTGCAGGTTTATTCAGGTTTAAATTCAGGTTTATTCAGGCTTTAAAAAAAATCAAATAAAATTCCATCAAAAGCAGTCTTTTGTCACGACAATCATAGATGCTTATATCACGATACTTGGTAGTATTATTTTTACCAAGTATCGGCTTGCAATCACGATAAAAATTTTAGTTTTTTTTGTTTTATAATTATACCTGAGTGCATCCCGATTTTGCAGCCAGTATCAATACTGAAGTTCTGTTTTGAGCAATCAGAGCTAAGCTTTGAAAAGTTGACCATAGATCAGATCAGTGCTGGTAATGGATGCTGACAAACATGCCCAAATCAAAGCTCACGCCCGAGCAATTGCCGCTTTGCTCTACAAAGAAACAGACCCCGAACAGGTTCAAACCGACCGCAGGCATAGAAGAAGCAGTTCGTGATCACATTCTCGAGCATGTGAGCTATGAGATGTTTTGAGTTTGAATTGCCCCAAATATAACAACCAGTAACTGAGCCAGATAACCCTACCTAAATCAACATTATAGTTGAGCAGAGTTTACTAATGAATCTGATAGGATAAAGACACATTTTGTTCTTATGATGTCTTGATTTTTTTGGCATGCTTCATTTTAAGGAAGCCTCCAATTCCTAGAGCTATAACCGTCAATCGCCAAGCCACTCAGCCTCAATTGTATTTAACCGGAGTGTAAGCGTATCCGGTTTGTTATCTTTGGGGGCCTCAAAACTCTAAACAAATGCTGATGGCCAGTTGTGAAGTCAACAGCTAGGGCTGTATTTGGGGATTCATTAATCACAACTGCACTTTTTTACAGCTGAAGGACTGTTACTCCCGACTCTAGAGGAAGTGGCAGCACGAGCAAAATCTCAACTGGAGCAGAAAAAGCAGCGGTCGGAGCGGCTGAGACAGAGGCTGCAAGACATAGGGGTTAAGCCGTTAGAGCTGTGATCTTCTCTCCCCGATGGGTTTATGCTTTCGACATTTGTTTGCGCTTTCTCGAAGATTCTCGTTTGAGCAAACCCCCAACTCCAAGAGCCGTAACTGATCCAAGGATAGTAAGGGGTTCAGGAACTGGCTTTGTGCAGTCCCCATCGCATTGACTTGGCTCTGTTATATGAATATCATCTGGTCCATGCATAGCCCGACTGGTAAAGAAGTCTGTGTCATCGCAAGGAGGTACACCACTAGACACAGCACCAACGTGGCAATTAGCATCCTGGTTCCCTAGAGGGCCTGTGACCAGGATAGGATCCTGACCTGGCTCGTGATCCCAATTCGCACCATTATTTACAAGGTTAGCCGTATCAGTAACCGTGAACTCACCAGTCCCACCATTTACAGGTTTAAATGTGGCATCAAAGAAGACATCAAAATCAGATGTAAAGGTTCCTTCGAAACCATTGGGGTCGTCGATGAAACGCCTGTCACTATCGACATTATGGTTAATGGTCATCGTGCCTGTTGAGTTCGTCCCCGGTGTAAGACTAACAAATACATTAAAAGGGGATCCACCAATATCTACAGAGTTGACACTTTTCAAAGAAAGCCTTGTCATTTCGATAGGAATAGTCACAAAAGTTCTTTCAACAATACCGTCATTGTTGTCGTCGAAAATAGCATTTTCTTGCCGCTGAATAACAGTATCTGCATCTGAGTCCCCTATTCCAAGAGGAACCCCCTCAAATTCAACCAGCCCAATTACGCCTCCAAAATCATAGGATGACCCAGGAGGGGTAACAAGATAATCTGAACCTTTCCCAATATTGAAAGCCTTTGCAGGTTTCGCCATACCCAGAAGCGCGATCGCGCTTAACCCTGCTGCACCCAAAACTGGTATAGCCTTACTGACATTTTTTTGCGAAGAAAATAGTTTCATTTTGCTTCTCCTAATGTGTAAAGATATTGGATCATTTTTGAGCGACTTAAGTCGCTCAAAACATTGAACTAGTGAATCAAAATCCAGTGTCAAATCTGAAGACTAGCAAATAGACCAAACCCCTTAGGTAAAAGAAACTTACCGATCTTTACAGCTCCCGCTACACCATTCGCGATATCCTTAACACCAACTTCCGTCACCTCTTCCACTGCACCATAAATTTCTAGTTTTGGTGTATTCCATTCCTGTTTCATCTCATTAACTCCTTTGGTTTTAACAATTCAACAAGCCAAATAACTCTTCTTTGTCAGCAGTAAAGAACCGCGAACATCTTCTTCCACGACCTTGATCAACTTTGATAACAAACTCAAGTTGCGAGGCCGCTGTAAATAAACAACTTTGCAAGATTTAGCAAGACTGGCGCACCTTTCAAACTGCATCACCTCCCCAGAACTAAATAACTTCATCAACTCCGAATGCTGCATCAGAGCTATTAGCCCCGCTTGCTTTTTCATCGGCTCGCACTTTATCTGTGATCCAGAAGCCAAAAGATAAATCCGACTAATCGGCAACGATTTTTGCGGAAAATTCCGCGCTAACCGCAAACCCCGCTTCTCTAACTTTGGGTGCAGCTGCCATAGCGATTCCCAATCGTACCCAAGCACCTCCGCTACCTCCCGACTGAGCTTAATTTGAGGAAATCCAGGTGCAAGCATAGCCTTGCCCTCCTCCCAGCTCACTGGAGCCACATCATCGGCAACAACTGCATATCCCTGGGCCTGCAATGCTGCAGCAATCGTTGACTTTCCCTGACCAGAGTTGCCCAAGAACAAAACAGCTTTGCCATCGATTTCTACCGCACTAGCATGAAGTACTAACGGGCTCCGCTGTTGCAGCAAAATCGCCATTACGGTACCCACCAAGGCCAGTCGCAGCTTTAACTCATCCACATCCGGTGCCGGAATGACGACAATCTTGCATCCCCCTTGCACTAAAAACACACCTGCCTCCTTGACATAGACGACCGCTTCGTCCCTTTCTACTTGAAGTGCTAAGGGCTGCTCGATTACCTCCTCGGGTACATAGTCAAACACAGAATGCACCTGATCGATAGTGATAGTGACATCGCTCTTATCCTCTGCGGGCACAAACTCCGGAATCGGTAGCACTGACCGAATCCCTAACCCATAAGCAACGTAGGAAAACCAATTAGAGTCCCTGTGACCTAAAACTTTAGTAAATGGCAACATAAGTCTGGAAGAGTATAGTTTAAAAGTAGCTTTGTGTACTCCCAACCTTGGATTTTAATGGCTGAATGTCTTCTTATAACCATGTCATTGAATGGCTTGGAGGTAGTCTATGAAACCTTGAAAACATCCTCTAATACAGATACTTGGTTATTAATTTCATATTCCCTAGGTTTTATCCCAAGAATCACACCATTTAGCGAACCTAATTTATTGGTAGATATTGCCCTGTAAAGATGGGAATGATATAGAAAACACTTTTCCGGTTAGGTATGTTTGATTGCGCTTAAAACCTACCTTGATCTAAGTAAATTTAACAGGATCTTTATGTAAGTATACTCAACAAGCTGCAGTTTGAAGCTGAGACTTGAGTATTGTTATTTTTCTTTACATTTGCGCTCTGTAATTTATAGTGGGTAGTGCTTTCGATAGATTCACCAAGCTTGCCATAGTTCATGTAGGCTGGGCAGTGCTTTCGACAGATTCCGAAGCTTGCCATAGCCTTGGTAGGCACTGCCCACCGTAGGATAAATCGTAGATTAATCACAATGGTGCCAGATCTCAGATTAAGGGTTTGTACAGGAAATTAACTGGTGATAAAAAGAGACAATGGAGGCAAATTACCCATTTATAATTTTCTCTCATTACTAGATAATTAACCATTGAGTATGACTCATTTGTAAGCATTAACCTTGGTCAATGAGTGTTCCGTGTAATCCCGGATGAATGAGTACTAAAACTTTCCTGAGTTTTTCATAAAATCCTGACAGAGCTAAAAATTTTTGATGAATTTTTCTTAA
>NZ_CEYLVT010000057.1:18090-34894 GCF_982860115.1 Moorena sp. | reverse complement strand
AAAGCTTACCGAGTATCCTAAGCAATAGCTGGAGTTGGTAAGAAGCCCACACTGACAAGCGCGGTTCAGTGTGGGAGTATGTCACCATAGGTGAGCTTTCCTAATGGGAATTAAATTTGCCACTGGTCACACTTCTTGATGGGGGGAGTGGCTTAACCTCCATTTTTGTAGTTATATCAGTGGCAAAGTAATCCGTTGTCTATATTTCAGAGTGCGACTGGATAGAGACAGGGATTCACAAGTGTTAGTCAAAATCCTCAGAAAATCGGTTAGAATTATTTAAATCCACAAGAGTCACGTGATCAATTTGTCAGGCTTAACATCCCCCGAAGTCCCTACGGGATTATAGGAAAGGCCAGGCAGATTGCGAGACAATTACACATAGGTGCGCTCTTACTTGGCTATTTAAATTCGCGTGATTGTGCGCTTTACTTTGGCTCGGGAACCCGGGCTTCTTGGGTCGCGCCTTTCGGCAAAGCCGACGCGGGGCGCTAACGGGCGCGCACCTCAAAAATTTTCGACTTTGCGACAGAACATCCTACTGGAAAGCGAGTCTTAAAGTAGAGAACTAATGTCGCACCTCCAAGTGCTACAATCAGCAGAGCCGCTACAATCCCATTCACCAAACCACGAAACACCCTGTCAGCACCCCCCTCTAAACAGACGGGGCTTCTAGACAGTTTCACCGCCATTGACTACAGCCATTGACTACAGCCATTGACTACAGTTTTCGATTGACCGTAGGTCACGCTACGCGAACAAACGATGAGCAACAAAATAGTTAAGTGCGCTTTCCGTGATGGGGAGCAATCCCTTGACCGTAGGTCACGCGGGGCGCGTTCGCCATCACGGGTCGCACCTCTAGTTATTCATAGTCTATTTATTAGTCTCTGTGGCTGATCAGTTTAATGGCGTAAATCACCGAACATTTCAGACCTAGAAATAGAGTACGACTCCTATCGTTAACTGTAGGACTAAGCGTACCACGAAGTTTTGAGGAAATTGCATGCCAAAGCAAATTATTATTGCAGAGCAACATCAACTTGCTGCTGTATTTTGGGAAGATCAAATTCAAGAACTAGTAGTTGCCACCGGTAATCACCAGGTCGGTGATATTTATCTCGGCATTGTAGAAAATGTCTTACCGGGTATTGATGCAGCATTTGTCAACATTGGGGATCCCGATCGCAATGGTTTTATTCATGTGACAGACTTAGGACCATTGCGCTTGAAACGCCGGTCTGGTGCGATCACCGAACTGCTGACTCCCCAGCAGAAGGTGTTGGTGCAAGTGATGAAAGAACCCACTGGTAATAAAGGGCCAAGGCTTACAGGTAATATTAGTTTACCCGGTCGCTATTTGGTGCTGATGCCTTATGGCCGAGGAGTGAACTTGTCTCGGCGGATTAAGAGCGAAAGTGAACGCAATCGCCTCAGAGCTCTAGCAATTCTAATCAAACCATCGGGCATGGGAGTGCTGGTGCGCACCGAAGCTGAAGGCAGAGCCGAAGAAGCCATTATGGAAGATTTGGAAAACCTGCAAAGACAATGGGAAGCTGTCCAGCTCGAAGCAACGTCTACCAGAGCACCAGCCCTACTTAATCGGGATGATGATTTTATTCAGCGTGTCCTCCGGGATATGTACACTGCTGATGTGAATCGGATTGTGGTCGATTCTAGTACTGCTGTTAAACGGGTTAAACAACACTTGTTGAGCTGGAGCGGAGGTCAAGCACCAGAGGGGGTCTTGATTGACCATCATCGCGATCGCATGCCAATTTTGGGATATTTCCGGGTCAATGCTGCAATTCGAGAAGCCCTCAAGCCAAGAGTAGATTTACCATCTGGTGGCTACATTATCATTGAACCTACCGAAGCTCTAACCGTAATTGATGTGAACTCTGGTTCCTTTACCCGCTCAGCTACAGCGCGGGAAACGGTTTTGTGGACTAACTGTGAGGCAGCAACAGAAATTGCCCGCCAGCTGCGCCTACGTAATCTAGCTGGGGTGATCGTTGTTGACTTTATTGATATGGACACCAGGCGGGATCAGTTGCAGGTTCTTGAACACTTCAATCAAGCCCTAAAAGAGGACAAAGCCCGACCACAGATTGCCCAGCTTTCGGAACTTGGCTTAGTGGAACTGACTCGCAAGCGCCAAGGGCAAAATATTTACGAGTTGTTTGGTAAAACCTGTGGTACCTGTGGCGGGTTAGGACATCTGGCACATCTTCCCGGTGAAGTCGAAGCAGAAGCACTAGAGACCTTAGCACCGATCCCCTTACCAGCAGAGCGAAGCATTCCACAGTTCCCCGAAACCGTAGACTTATCTTCTGAGAATGATAATGAGTTGGACTTGCTCAATCACCCCAGTTATCAGGAACGGGGAGCAGCAAATAATCGCCGTCGCCGCCGCCGTCGTATTGATGACCCGGTGATTAGGGAAGAACCAATTACTAGGGGAGTCAATCGGGTGATCTCTGTCTCATCCAACTTTGATGCCATCACAGAAAACGAGGTATCCAGCTCAGGAGTAGAAAAACCCCAGCTAGTCAAGTTTGCTCAAGAAAAGGAACCACCAGAATTGGTCAGGGTTGAAATGAGCCCAGAAGAACAAGATGTTTATGCGTTGATGGGCATTTCCCCTATACTAAATTTAGATCGAGAGGTAAAAGATCCTAGGTCAGCAATTATCTCAGTGTTACTGCCAGGAGAAAAAATCGAGGATAATGAAGAAGAATTATCCCATTCAACTACCGATTCAACTACCGATTCAACTACCGATTCAACTAATAGTCAATCCTCCATCGACGATCAGCCAGAGTTAGAGGAATCAGACTTGGTGGAATCTAGTGCTGCCACACCAATTCCAGAAACTGGATCTGATCAACTCACTACTGCAAATGGCACCATTAACAGTCCCCCCATCGTGCGCCGCCGCCGTCGCCGCTCTTCAGCAGATAAATGACAACGGACAAAGTCACTGAAGTGTTTGAGTTACCGGATTTATCCGGTACTCCTTCCTTAGTGGCTGGAGTAGATGAAGTAGGGCGAGGTGCCTTATTTGGTCCAGTTGTGGCAGCAGCAGTGATTTTACCTGTATCGGTTCTGCCACAACTGGCTCTAGCTGGCGTTAAAGATAGTAAAAAGTTGTCCCCGAAACGACGCCAAAAGCTGTCTCAAGAAATTCAGGGATTGGCAGTCGATTGGACTATTGGTTATGCCACTAGTGCAGAAATTGACCAGCTCAATATATTACAAGCCTCATTGTTAGCTATGAAACGGGCTGTGCTTAAATTAAAAGTTCAGCCCGATATTTGTCTGATTGATGGGTTACACGGATTGCCAGATTTACCGATAGCACAACGAAATCTAGTAAAGGGGGATCAGCGATCGCTAAATATTGCGGCAGCCAGTATTGTAGCCAAGGTGTGGCGTGATGATTTAATCATTCGTCTAGCTACCAAGTATTCAGAGTATGATTTGACAGCCAACATGGGCTATGGTACCAAAAAGCATCGCCTAGCACTGCAAAAATACGGACCATGTCGGCTGCATCGCATGTCTTTTAGCCCCTGTAGTCAGGCCAATTAACAAATAACTTAAGTTATTTGTTAACAAATAACAATCAACCAAACCGATAACCCTTACCATAAACTGTATGGATCAGGGGGGCGGAACCCTTAATTTCGATTTTGCGACGCAACAAACGAACTAGGGCAGCTAAATTGTTACTTTTTGGGATTTCCTCAGATGGCCACAAATGTTGATAAATTTGCTTGTGGGATAATAATAGACCAACATGGCTCATGAAGTACGCTAGCAGTTGGCTTTCTTTTTCCGATAGCTCAATTGGGCGTCCGTGGCGATAAGCTATTTGATTGTTTAAGTCTAATTCTATTTGTCCAACCCGTAACCGCTGGCTGGGATTAGCATCAGTCGCAGCAGAACGCCGAAGCAGAGCCCGGACTCTAGCGAGTAACTCCCGCAGTTCAAATGGTTTAACTAGATAGTCGTCAGCACCAGCATCTAATCCCATCACTCGGTCATCTACAGTGTCCTTGGCGGTTAAAAAAAGAACTGGGGTAGTGGCGTCATGCGATCGCATTTGTTGGCAAATTTCTAACCCAGAAATGTGCGGTAGCATCCAGTCTAAGATTAACAAGTCATAAGCGCCAACGCAAGCTAACTCATTTCCTGAGGCACCATTATAAGCCACATCTACAGTGTAACCTTCACGAGTTAATACCCGAGAGAGGGGGTCAGTCAGCTCAATTTCATCATCTACTAAAAGGATACGCATTGATTTTGTTGATAGTTGACGGTTGACGGTTTACTATCAACACAATTATAAGACTTACACAGCGACTTTATCTGTAGCGTGGGTTATTAACGAAACCTACTACTTGTAGTTAACAGCCAAGTCATTCAAGTCATTGATAGATGCGACAAGCTACTTGATATACTATCTTAGTTAAGAGAAAATTAATCACAGGGTAATTATCATTTAAGGGCTAGAAAGACAAACCAGTATGGCTATGGAAAATCCCCGGATAGTATGGACTAAGGTAAAAGTTGATAAACCTTTTGCTTTGCGTCCGATTCTGTCTCTATAGAATTGAGTGCTAAACGATGAATGAAGTGGTAGTGAATGAAGTGGTAGTAAGCGTTGGCTCTAACATTGAACCTGATAAAAATGTAAAACTAGCCAAATATAACTTATCAAAAACTGATAATTTTGTTAATGAATCTCGATTTTACCTAACAAAACCCATAGGCTTTACTGAGCAACCTGATTTTCTAAATGGTGCCTTTTTAATTCACACAGAAGACGGTTTTGAGACCTTTCGTCAAAAACTTAAACAAGAGGTGCGACCCGTGGCGAATTTAATTCGCCAACGGAAAGCTCACCTAACGAAATTGACCAAGGGCGGGTGAAGCAATCCAATAAAAATGGACCGCGCTGTATAGATTTAGACATTGTGGTCTGGAATCGAAGGATTATTGATCCTGACTTTTATCAGCGGGATTTCATAAAAAAAACTGTGCTAGAGCTGATTCCTGATTTAAACGTTTAACAAATAACTAATGACGTACCCTCCGGAATCATAAGTATTCAACTGGACATGATCGGGTTGGTGATAATTTGAGGAGCACGGGCTTCTATAATTGAGCTTCTACAGGTATAGTTGATCTGGTCAGTGAACTAATTTACCCCCTGCCAAAGCTCCCGAAGCTCCCCATATGATTACCATCGCATTACCCAAAGGCGCACTCCTAAAAGACAGCATCAAGCTACTGCAATCCGTTGGCTTAGACTTTAGTACCTTCCTAGACTCCGCCAACCGCCAACTCCAGATTCAAGACCCCAGTCAAACTGCTCAAGCTCTACTGGTACGAGCTCAAGATGTACCGGTTTACGTGGAATATGGTCAAGCTCAGTTGGGGATAGTTGGTTACGATGTGCTACGGGAAAAAACCCCGGCAGTGGCTACCTTAGGTGACTTACACTTTGGTTATTGTCGGATGTCATTGGCAGTTCGTGCAGCTAGCTCTTATCGAAGCCCTTTGGATTTGCCAGCTCATGGTCGCGTAGCCTCCAAGTTTGTTCATTGTGCTCGGGAATATTTCAATAACCTCGATTTGCCAGTAGAAATTATCCCCCTCTACGGTTCTGTTGAACTTGGTCCGATTACCGGGATGTCGGAGGCAATTGTGGACTTGGTGTCCACAGGTCGTACTTTAAAAGAGAATGGCTTAATTGAAATTGACATTTTGTATGAGAGTACAGCACGACTGATTGCCCATCCCATCAGTTATCGCCTCAATACTGATGGTATTAACAATTTGATTGAGCAGATTCGAGACTTGACTAAGGTCAGTGCTGAATCTTTAGTGAGTTAGTTACGATTCTTTATTAGCTTCTTTTGTCAGAAGCTAATAAAGTCTCAATCTCATTCAAAATAGTTGGAAATCTATCTATTAAGTATAGCATTTTTTAATAAAATTAGTAATCCTCATCTTCCTCATCTCCCCTCTACCTATAGTTGCCTATAGACTGTTCCCTCACTAGACACTTTGGGGAATTGTATGGGTAAGTGCCGCTAACCAGTTTTCCTGATACTGCGCCATTAGCAGTGCTAATTGTCATGGGCACTCAAGATTTGTTCTCAACTGTGTGCTCATAATCAATCTCAACTAAACGAGGCTCAAGATGAAGGTAAAAAATACGTTAATTGCTGCTGCAACTGCTATGGTTTTCCCTTTTGCTTCAGGGTTAAATGCTCAAGAACCAGTTATTGGTAATATCAACACCGCATCAGAATTTATTACCTCGGCAATTCAAGCCTTAGCTTCTAACAAGCAAATTATTAATGAGTGCGGTAAAGAGTTAATAATTGAAGATATGACTAGTGTTACTCAAGATTTACCTAATATCGAAGCCTATCCTACACTAGGAGAAATTCAATACAGGATTTCCTTCACACCTGGAGCTAGTACTAATCCTAGCTACTGCGCTGGTAGCTTCAAGAGTCGCATGAAGTTAAAATTAAACGGGCGATACCTTAATCCTAGGGGTGCAGAATTATTGTCTACTCCCAACACTTATGAATTTCGATTCATGGTACCAGGTCAAGAGAATACTCAATTATAAATTCAGAATGCCAAAATTTTAGGTATTACTACACGAAGACGGTACTCTAGGGTACTCTACAAAAATCTTTACAATAAGAGAGGTAAACCCTGTAGAGTATGGCATGGACTGGCAAGAGATATCTGGTAACTGGGTTTTAATCCCCAATCGTCCCACCGGGATTATCCATTTCCTCGGTGGGGCGTTTATTGCTACAGCACCCCACGTAACTTACCGATTGTTACTGGAAAAATTAGCAGCTCAACGGTATGCAGTGATTGCGACACCGTTTGTCAATACTTTCGACCATATTGCGATCGCACGAGATGTACTCAACCGCTTCGAGACTACTCTCAATCGCTTACAGCTAACCAATGCTTTACGGAAACGGTATCTACCCATCTATGGTATCGGCCACAGCATGGGGTGCAAACTGCATTTGTTGATTGGCAGCCTCTTCAGTGTAGAACGAGCTGGTAATATCTTGATTTCCTATAACAACTATTCCGCTGACCGTGCTATTCCCTTTGTGGAACAGTTAAACCTCAATCCTGTCTTCCAGGTCGAGTTTACTCCTTCACCCCAAGAAACGAACTCTCTGATTACTCAACGCTATCAAATCCAGCGTAATTTACTGATTAAATTCAGTGATGATGAGATTGACCAAAGTGTTAGCTTGACCCAAGCCTTACAGAAACGTTTTCCAAATATGGTTGCCCTACAGCGGATACCAGGAAATCATTTAACACCTTTAGGGCAAGATGTTACCTTAAACCCAGGGGCAGTGTTTACCCCATTGGATGCCGTAGGTCAGTGGGTCAAGCAAGAAGTCTATCGCGATTTAAATCGCTTGCAACGGGAAATTTTGCGATGGTTGAATCCTCTAGCAGTGGCTTAAGGGTTAAGGTTGGCAGGTTGGCAGGTTGGTAGTTTGTTCGGGTAGCGTGGCCATTCGGGTAGCGTGGCCCAAAGGCCAAGGCCAAGCTTGAAAATTAGTAGGTTGAAGGTAGAAGGTTGAATGTTTAATGTTAAAAGTTTAATGTTGAAGGTTGAAAGTAGACACTTAACATTCAACTGCCCTATTGACTGACTAATCACTAGGAGAAGGTTTCGTTAGACTCTAGCACTGTGGTAGATTCCGACAACGGAATAGTTTTCTGTGAACTCGAACAGTCACTATCGGGCATGGTTTCCTCCTCTAGCACTGTAGTAGATTCCGACAACGGAACAGTTTTCTGTGAACTCGAATAATCACTATCAACCATGGTTTCCTCCTCTAGCACTGTGGTAGATTCCGACAACGGAACAGTTTTCTGTGAACTGGAACAGTCACTATCAACCATGGTTTTCTGTGGTGCTGGCACGGTCGAAGCCTCAGATTCTAGCCCTACCGATGAATCAGGGCTACTAAACGAGAATGTTGGCAAGGTTTTGGTTAAAGGTTTCAGTGCTTCTAATACCTCCTCAGCCGACTGGTAGCGACTTCGGAAGCTATAGCGCACCATTTTGTTGACCACTGTAGCTAATTCAGGACTGACCTGTGCCTTATCGAGCCAAATTACTTCTCCAGTTATGGGATCTGTGGGTAATTTGCTAGGAATTATCCCAGTAAGCGATCGCACAGCAATCATACCTGCGGCATAAATATCACTGTTAAATCTTGGACTACCCACAGCTTGTTCATTAGGCATATAACCTTTAGTACCAATCGCCACAGTGAAATTAGTCAGGTTTCGTCTTGAATGCAATTGATTAGTAATTTGTTTAACAGCGCCAAAGTCAATTAGCACCAGCTTTTGATCTGATTTGCGCCGAATTAGATTATCGGGTTTAATATCTCGGTGAATCACACTGTGACTGTGGACAAACTGCAATACCTGTAGAATATCTACCACTATCCCAATGACGTTGGCTTCAGGAAGAGGTTTCTGTGGTAACTCATCGCTGAGAGGATGACCATTAATGAACTCTTCAACTAGATAAAATTCTTGATTTTCATGAAAATAGGCTAACAGCTCAGGGATTTGGTGATGTTTGCCCAATTTTTCCAGAATTTCGGCTTCTGTTTGAAATAACCGTTGAGCAAGTTGCCAGTGTTGAGGATTATTGCTAGCAGGTTTGAGCTGCTTGACCACACAGTGAGGATTTCCCGGTCGTTGGGTGTCTTCAGCAATAAAGGTTTCGCCAAATCCTCCAGCACTAAGTCGTTGGATGATTTGATAGCGTCCACTTAACTTAGTAGCTAATAGTTCCTGTTCCCTTTCCTCCAGCAAATTCTTTAAATCATCCTGTCCAGAGATAATTTCCTGGACAATGGGGGCAGAAACGTAATGTTTGAGAGCTTGGCGTAGTTGCTGTTTATTCTTCAGGTCTTGCCTGGCTCCCCTAGCGCTACAGAAAATACCACTGAGAGTCATGCTAACTAAAGGCACTGCTGTAGGCAAAATTAGCCCCTGATACACGAAAAATAGATAACTGATTTGTCCCCAAGTGATTACCCCAAGCACTGTCCAGCCTAGGCAAACTTGCCATCGCTTAATCCGAGTGAATAAGTACCTTACGACAGTAACCCCCAAAAAGATCAACACTCCTCTGTGGATAGGATTGGGAATTGCCTGGACAATCCGACGACCTTCAAGTAGTGTTGCGATCGCATTAGCATTGATTTCCACCCCAGCCATTCTGTCGGACACAGGAGTCCGATGAAAATCTGCTAATGAGCTAGCAGTTGGTCCAATTAACACAATCTTGTCTTGGAAATACTTACCATCGTCTAGGCGAGTTTGCCAGCGATTATCATCTAAGACATACCAGAAGGGAATAGATGTAAATGCATCCGAACCGTAAAAGAAAATATTCTCTGGTTTGGGCTTCGTCTTCAGTCCTGATTGCTGAGCAGCTGCCTTCGCGTAGCGTGGCCTTTTGGCCAAGGTAGCCTCGTTAAACGAAGGTACTGTAAAAATCAGCTGATCAGATGTTTCTGCCAATTCTGGATTATTCTTAGCCCAAACTTTGGGAAACTGATTGGCTAGACGATAGATTCTGCCATCCGGCTCAATGGGATAATTAATCGAACCTACAGATAGCTGGGGTGTCTCAAACAAAGAATTTGGCTTAACTAGCTTGATAGTCTCACCTTCAACAGTTTCGTAAGTATCATATATAGCGGCCAGAGTAACCCTTTCGCCATAGTTTTTTAGCACCTTTCTCAACCGTTGATCATCTGCCTCACCGTAACTACTGGGACTATCTAACACAATACTGACGGCAACAGACTTAGCTCCAGCAGCCATCACACGCTCAATCGCTTTAGCATAAGCAGCTCGTTTCCAGGGCCAGCTCTTGATAAGTTCTAAATCAGTTAGTGCTTGAGACTCATCATTATCATAGGATTGATTTAAATTCAGAGACTCCTCATCAATTGCCAAAATCACTATATTGTCTGGGCCAGTCACCGGACCCCTAAGTTTGAAAAACCAAGCTTGGGTTTGTCTTTCCATCCGTTGCACTCCCTCCCAATCCCGAGCCGTCGAAATTGCTCCGAATAGGGGAAAAAAAACAGCTAGTAGGAAACCTAATCTAGCTTTATTTAACGGAGTATTTTGCTCTGATGATGTATCTTTATTTGTAGAAATATCTGTATAACGAGTTGGTGTATGGGAAGGAATAATCTTCCCGAACCACCCCCTAGGATTAATAAACATTTTGAGTATTTTACTCGTTTATTATCTATAGTATCGAAATCAATTTATTAGCTGCATAAAGATTATTAAAGCCTGTTTAAAAAGTTAGTTAAGGAATACCCAAACAGGACTTCGGTCAAACTGGAAACCAAACTCTATAAATAGTAGGGTGCCTTATTAAGGCACCCTATATAGCAAAGGGAACAGCGGATCTGGGAACAGCGGATCTGGGAACAGCGGATCTGGGAGCAGGGAGCAGGGAGCAGGGAACAGGGAACAGGGAGCAGCGATGCAGCGCGGTCATGGGGAAACCCCCATGACCGCGCTGCATCAAGACAAAGCTTGGGAAATCGGTAATTGGTAATCGGTAATGACTAATGGCTAATTGCTAATGGCTAATACCAATTTTATCTCCCCATCTCCCCATCTCCCCATCTCCCCACACTCCCTACTGCCTATTCCCTATTCCCTAAAACCATTGATAACTACTATGAATAAAATTGGTATTACGTCATACCAACTCGTTTGGTTCTTAGAGTAACGTTAACCCCTTCAGTAGATTGTTCTAATACTAATAATGGTGTTGGTTTTGCCTTTTGATCCCAACGCATGCAAACAATACGTCCTTGAATTGTTGGTTGCCAGGTATCATTTTCCGCATCTGGACTAAGAAATGTTTCAATACAGTCAATAATTTGGCTAACGGTTGCCGAGGTGCGTTGAGTGGGTAATTTCATTAATTTAACTTGAATGCGGAAAAGCACTCCTACACTGCGTTTACCTCGAATTTCTGTCTCGTACTTAACATCAAATGTTTCATTAATTTGACGACCTGACGTACTAGCAACACCGATAACATTTCTAGAGTCTTGAGTAGGTCGTAATGCTATACTGATTAACTGTTTTATTCTAATTTTAATTTGATTGATAACTGCAAAGTGGAATACTTCTTCTTCCATTCGCATTCTGAGGTAGTCCAGATTAAATTCCCGCGAGTGAACCAAATCAGGATTGGATTCCATTTTCCGGATAGTATTAAGCGCCAGCTTTAACTTTTTCCGAAGATCAGCAGTTTTATACTGCTCCAATTTCAGCTTTTTGTCCTTATCCTTGAATTGGAGCTTACCATACACCACTAATCCAATCACCACTAAAGCTAGTCCAATAGACACAAACATCCAATGATTCAAACTCCCCAGTTGCCCAGCAGAGACAGAAGTCTTGGGAATGGTAGATGGAGGTGAGGAGGCAATTTTCACAGGTACATAAACCTGAGTCCGTGATTCTCTGAATATGAGATGATGGGACATAATTACTATCGAATAAAACTCAAAACCTCTTAACTAGTATTACCTTAGGGTGGATATCGAAAAAATTTTGTAAGCACCTGCTACTATTCCCTTCTGAATCAGTTAGTCATAGACAAATGCTAATTCGCAGTATCTAAATATATAGTTGTGTTTGATAGGTTTGTATTTGATAGGTTTTTTTGCCTACGATTTTTAATTTGACTCTATCATAGAGCTTAGATTTTATCTAACTCCAATAGGTTAGGTCTCGATCGTAGGGGGACTTATTACTTTTGAGTTACCTTTTAGGTTGATGTGTCCGTTTTACTTCCATAAGACTGAGGGAAAAGACCTTTTGACTAATTCCTTAGGCGAGTGACTTCTGCTTTTTCTCCTGATTGAAGACTTTGAAGGCACGGTTTCTAAGAAGAGGGAGTGTCTTTCACTGTCCATTTTGCAGGAGCGGTGATCACTTTGCCATCCTCAGGTGCGACCCGTGGAGAATTTAATTCGCCAAGGTCAAGCGCACCTATTAGAATTGGTGCAACTTTTTCTACCTTTATCTTAGCTCCATAATTCGACTTTTTGACAATGTTTTTGACTTTCTTTAGGAAGCCTTTGTCCTTCTCCTGAGAAAGAGTGCTACTGAACTTCCGTTGTCCGGTGCAGGGGTGGAGCTTCCAGCCATATCCATCCATCGGTTATTAGGTTATTAGTTTCGATTAGTTAGTCTTTGGCTACTAATCTATATCATAACCTGGTGTTCGTCACCAGTTTCTAGCTATAAGGAGACGCACTAGCTGAATCAATAATCCCTCAGGGGGTGACAAGCTAATTGAAAATCTTACAGGGGTTAGGTTTTAGGGGTTAGGTGAAGCGTGAAGATTGCCCTGGCGGGATGGATTGAATAAAACTATAGAAGAAGTTGAATTGGTGAAAATTGCTTCAATTGCTGGGAAATACAAATGACTCCGATGCGCTCATTTTACCCAACACCTAAAACCTAACACCTAACACCTATCTAGGTTTGAGATTTGTTGTCACCCCGTGAGCAATAATCCAGAGGTTTTTCTTGTTTCAGAAGCGTCCCAAGGATATAACGGGATTTCCGCACCCCTACGGGAAGGCATTTAAAGCATCTATAGCGTTTATCGCAGTTATGAGGTACGGTTTTAAACCTCAAAGTCCCCCGAGCGAGGGATTGCTCGCTCGGGGGATAATGGGGGTTCAATTTGTACCTTATGGGATATAGAATTGCTATATAGTATTGTGTAAAGTATTATCGCAATTTGGGTAACCCATGAAAGCCTTTTCCATGGAAGCCTTTTGCATTACTTTAGTAATAGTGTTGCTATGGTTTATGACCCAAAGCCAAACTTAAGGAACAATTTTAAGATACTCTATAGCTTATGTATTTAAGCATTCAGCTAACACCAATTGGCGCTATAGCTGATATCGAACAAGCTAATAACTTAGCTATTTAGAACAAGGATGCTTAGGTCGGTAACGTTGCTTAGTAAAATCAATCGGTTTACCCCAAACAACGTGAAGATAATATGCTCCACGATACTTTAATTTGCCGATCGCTTCCGGTAAAAGCACACCGTTTAGTTTTGGCTGTCGCCAACGGACACCACGATACTTACCAACAATTTTTTCTGATTTCATCTCAAAAGTTACCGGTTCATTTTCATAAGTAATACCACGGTAAGTGAATTTCATGATTTTATCCTCTTAAGTCTTTGTTTTATCTTTAATTGACCACTCCAAGTCAGAGCCTATACTTAGATAATTCCCGAAAGTTAGACTAACGGAACAGTAAGCATTCAGCCTAGAGCTATCAGCTATCCGCTGATTGTTCGCGTAGCGTGGCCCAAAGGCCAAGGTTGTGTAAGATAACTGATGTACTTGTTCCTTTCAGGCAAATTCGTAAGTTTTCATTTATTGAAAAACTGACGGCTGTTGTGCTGATAGCTCAATGGTTATAAGTAACAAATCTAGTTGACTGACTTTACTCCTAAAACCCTTGATTTTATGTAGAGAGCAGTTGAATAGTAGCGAAACCAAAGCAAATTATTGCCAAGGTTGGTTTCACTATGTTAAAATAATCTCTGGCAGAGAAAAAATCACTCAACCAGGTAAAAAATTTACCGAAACAGCAATAAAATTAACTATGATCATGATGATACCCAAGCTCCTGTAGCTTGGAGTATCAATCAGGCTTGCTCCCTTACCTACCTTCTTATTGGTTAGTTCATCATCAGGACATTAGAAAATTTGGCTATCGGATGTTCTGTTGAGGAACCAGCGATTAGCCTATCTTGCTGATAGTGTGGCAGTTGCGGTGGCGTAGCGGCTCCATTCGCGTAGCGTGGCCCATTCGCGTAGCGTGGCCAATAGGCCAAGGCCAAGGAGCATTGCATCACTAATCCCATAACTAAGGGTAAACAACCCCCGCCATTACCTTTCTTTTTCTAGTTGGTATTATCGTTAAGCATTAGATAAACTGCCCAAATCCCCATCGCTCGCAAATAGTGACTAGCCCGGAATGTCCCTGCTGCTGTAATCGCTTCTGGTGTCCTAAATTGCAAGCCATGATCATAAACCTGCCTCACCACTGCTTCAGTTATGGGTAAAGCTTCATCCTTCATGCCTTGCTGAATCAGAAATGCTGCTAATCCAAAATTAATTCCTGTCCACACTTCCATCGGGTGAGTCGCATCGGGATCTTCTGGTGTGCCATCGGGTCTGACTCCATTAACTGCTCCCAGTTGACCCTCATGGAACTTTAAAAAACAGGCATCATACACAGTCTTGAGGGCTGAGAGAGTACACTCTGGGGGCACAATATCCGGTAATCCCAGTAACTGAGCATAAAATTGACCACACAACTGGTCTGCCATCACCACATCTGAGCCACTTTCACTATCTAGTTGATAGTACTGCCCATTCCACAGCTTTTCTTGATAAATTGGCATAGCTTGTGCTAACCATTGGCGATAGCACTCAATGGTGTCTTGAATGGACTCTAGCTCAGGTACTTCGACTAATGGGGATGTTGGTGGATAATTCTTGGTCAGAATTTCTCCAATTGCGATCGCACTCTCCAAGGCCGCTAACCACAACCCTCCACAGTAAGCACTTACTCCCTGCAATCGCCAATCATCAAAGGTCTGATCTGGTGCGCCATAGTTTTCTGGTATCCCATCCCCATCTTGGTCAAACCCCTTGAGATAAGCCAGTGCCTTGACAATGGATGACCAGCACTCCCACAAAAACTCTATATCTGTAGCGCTAGAGAAAACAAAATCCCGATAGACTTGTAACACAAAGTCACTGGCTAAATCCTTCCACTGGTTACAATCCTGGTAGCTAGTATAATTCGTCTGTTGCCAAGGATGCTCATTGGGCGCTCCTAGGTCATGGGGAGTAGCATCCGCAATTTTACGGACAGCTTGAGCTTGGTTGTAACCAATAATACGCAGTGTTTCATCGCTGGTCGGGATAGCTCTGGCAAAGGCTTCTAGCACCGCTTTATCCAGTTTCGGCCACAGCATGGCTAGGGCAAAAGAACCATAGAGCCGCACATCCAGGCTTTCGTACCAACGGTAATCTAGACATTCTAATACACCAAACTGTCCAATTGGGTCAAGTTCAGTTGCTGCTGTCCAGAGAGTACCGCCATCCGTGAGCAAGTACAGCTCATTAAACAAGGCCATCTTAAACCAATGGGGTAAATCCTGCTGATTTAAGATCGGTTCTTGCCATGATTCAATTTTTTCTCGCCACAGATCATGGTGCTTGAGAGCAGTGCGCACCATTGACCAGCCATTATTACCGTTGCGTCCAAAAAAGTCCGTGTATCTGCGGTAATAGTTAATACCTAATTTAAATTCTGTCACCGGGAAGTCCCAAGCCAGGATAAAAGGAATTTTGCGGGTTTTACCTGGACGAAGGGTAAAGCGAATTGCGATCGCGCACGCAATTTGTTCTCCTGGTGCCGCTGGGGTTTCATCTTGATGGTCTACCAAGCTACCATCCGTAGCAAAGGTATCCCAAACCTCAGCACCATCACCAACTGGATTCCAGCGACCGTGGTAAAACACCTCCATACTGGGATTAGTAACTGTAGCGAGGCACAATTGCCCTTCCCCTTCTTTAATCTCATCCCCCAGTCTCACCCGGTCTAGAACAAATCCGACCCGATAGTGATCCACAATCCACTGATTCAAATTCCCGGTACTATCTCCCCACCGAGGCTGGTACTCATACACCGGACTGCCATCATCCCTTACCCGCACCTCTGGATTTTTAATCGCATTCGTAAACCAACCCACTATATTCTGCCAAGTGAGCATGATGCTAACGGTAATGGGAGTATCAGTAGGGTTGTGAGCCGTCCACTCAAACACCGCCACTGGGTAACTACTTTCCTGATAACATCCTGCCCAAATCGGGGAAAACTGCTCACAGGTTAGTTCAGTCTGAAAGACATTTTTATAGGTAAACCAACTGCGAGGATACAAAGCATAGTAGTGACCAGAAACCTCTGAGCTGTTTTCCTCACCTTTGCCTTGTGTTGGATACCATTGCCAAGAGCCTAGCTTACCATCCTCTGGTGGTTGAGTACATAACCCATAAGCCATCGGCTGAGAATGCTCTGGTTGTTCAAATACACTAAATTGACAAGGGGGGAGGCTTTTAAAGATGTGTTCTCCCCCATCCAAGTGCCATAAATTAAAATCTCCTCGGGGAGAGCGACCAATACAACCAGCCCCAAATCCACCCAAGGGCATGCCGTGCCAGGGACCATCATCAAGATTACTTGGGTAACGGACAGTATAAGGGTTATCCCAGCCTACTCCCAGGGGGCGTTGCCAGCTACACTCAGGAATTTTTGGGCGTGGTGGTTGATAGATCATTCCCTGATTGTCATATGCTCACCTAACTATAGCTGCTTTACTCAGTTGGGTCAACCAACAGCCTAGAGCCACGGCGTAGAAGCTTGTTTGTGGTTTGGGGATGTCGATGGCGCGATTGAACAGCTTCATTGACTGTAGGGTTTTACATGAGGTTTTACATGAGGTTTATGAGGTTTTACATGAGGTTTTACATGAGGTTTTACATGAGGTTTATGAGGTTTATGAGGTTTTACATGAGGTTTTACATGAGGTTTATGAGGTTTATGAGGTTTTACA